>CAMLMF010000038.1 GCA_946480995.1 uncultured Bdellovibrio sp.
GTCGATGCCGCGGCCGTCTTCAGTGACGATGAAAAAGGCACACAAGGTGCCTGGGTAAAGTTTGGAACTGATAAAAATGCTAAGTACCGCATTCTGTGGAAAAGTGCGCCGATTCCGAACGATCCTTTCTGCGTGCGCCAGGATTTCTATGATCAATATCCAAAGACCACGCACACTTTGATGTTTGCTTTGATTGATATTGTTGGCAGCAGCTCGGATAAAAATGCGTATTCAGAAATTTTAGGCTCCCACGACTTGATGCCTGCGACTTCCAAGCAGTATGATCCTGTCAGGGAGATGGTGAAGGCTTTAAATTTAGAGCTTAAGCCGTAAGCGCAATGGCCGTTTTAGAAGTTCATAATCTTAATAAAACCTTTAAAGGTGGTCTTTTTGAAAAAGATCATGTGGTTTTGCGTAACGTTAGCTTCCAACTGCCCGAAGGACAAACTTCTGGGTTTGTCGGCAGCAATGGTTCGGGTAAAACCACAACCATCAAATGTCTTTTTGACTTCATTCGGCCTGACAGTGGGCAAATTCACTTCTTTGGAAAACCACTAAGCAGTGAAAGTAAAACGCGCATTGGTTATTTACCGGAGCGCCCATATCTGTATGAGTTTCTAACCGGTGTAGAGTTCTTGCGCCTGCATTGGAATCTTTGTTATGGCAGCTCTTTAAAAGATTTTTACGCGCGAGCGGATGAAGCGTTAAAAAAAGTGGATCTAAGCCACGCCAAGGACCGCCGCTTACGGACGTACTCTAAGGGCATGCTTCAAAGAGTCGGCATCGCTCAAGCGATCCTTACGCGTCCCGAGTTGTTAATATTAGATGAGCCAATGTCAGGACTTGATCCCGATGGGCGCAGCATGGTTAAGGACATTCTTAAGCAAGAGCAACAACGCGGTGTCAGCTTATTTTTTAGCAGTCACTTGTTGCTGGATATGGAAGAGCTTTGCCAGCATCTGGTGGTGATTAATCGCGGACAAATCCTTTACGATGGCGCTTTAAAGTCTTTCGTTAACGAATACCAAAGTTTAGAAAAAGCTTTCTCGGTTCTTAAGGGAAAAGAGGAAGCCCGTGGCTAAAGTTTTCACCTTAGCAAAAACCACGCTCCAAGAAATGCTCAGAGAAAAAGTATTTTCCATCGTACTTTTGATTGCCATAGCCCTTCTCGGTCTCAGCTTTTTGCTAGGCGCCTTGTCATTCGCAGAACAACGAAAAATCCTTGCGGACTTTGGCTTTCTAGCGATTGAAATTGGTCTTTTAGGTGTCTCTCTTTTTTCTGGTTCCTATTTAATTTCTAAAGAGATCGAAAAACAGACATGCTTGTTAATTCTTTCTCGTCCGGTCAGCCGCCAGCAGTTTATTCTCGGAAAAATTCTCGGAGTCGTCGCCTTGAATACACTCTTGCTTTTATCTTTGGGGTTGGTTTTAGGTCTGCTGTTAAATGTCGGGTCTGATGCGCATATTCTGTCCTCTTACTTAAAAATCTGTCTCAGCCTGTGGTTTGAAAGTTCGGTTATTTTAGGCTGGGTGATCTGCTTAAGTCTGATCGTGCGTCCGGTTCTAGCACTTGGCGGAGGAGTGATTGTATTTCTTCTTGGTCATTGGTTGGGAGACCTGACATTCTTTGCGCAAAAAAGCAAAGATGAGTTTTTCATTCTGGGTGTCAGATTTTTTCATTGGGTTACGCCGAATCTGTATAAACTAAACTGGAAGTCCGCGTACTTCCTGGATAACGGCATTCCTGTGCAAAACATTTTATGGATGTTGGCTCACATGACGGGGTGGATGATTTTGCTCGTGTTGATTGCTAACTTCTTCTTTAGGAGAAAAGACATTGTATAGCCTGGAACTGATTTACTCCGTGATATTCTTCGTATTCGGTGCTGTGTGGGGCAGTTTTGCCAATGTAGTTATCTATCGTCTGCCCAAAGATGAAAGCATCGTCAAGCCAGGCAGTCATTGTTACAGCTGTAAGGCTCCGGTAAAATGGTATGACAATATTCCGATTTTCAGTTGGTTTATTTTGCGTGGGCGCTGTCGTCATTGTGGGGCCAAGTTTTCGTTCCGCTATCCTTTGGTGGAATTTATCATGGCGGCCCTTTTTGCTTTGGCCTATTACTATGTTGGTTTTTCGTGGACGTTGTTAGAATACTTAATTTTCATTTTCGGCTTGGTTGTTTGCACATTTATTGATTTTGATCACATGATTTTACCCGATGAATTCACTCTTTCCGGAATTGTCTTGGGTTTAGTTGGGGCTGCGTTAAATCCGCAACGGGAATTTTTGGACTCACTTTTTGGGGTTTTGATGGGTGGCGGATTTTTGTGGGGCATGGCTTATGTTTATTATTTGCTGACCAAAAATGAAGGCATGGGTGGGGGCGACATCAAGCTTCTTGCATGGATCGGAGCTTTGCTGGGTTGGAAGGCAATTCCGTTTGTAATCATGTCGTCAGCAATCAGCGGCAGCGTGGTCGGTTTGATCATGGCGCGAAACCAAAAAGCCGGACTAAAGACGGTAATTCCTTTCGGACCTTACCTTGCGTTAGGCGCGATATTTTATATGTTCGGCGGCGAAACAATCGCGCTTTGGTACTTGGAATTATTCTTACCGAATGTCTAGACCTGGTCTAGCGCCCTCCGTACCTTATTTGACAATCCCAGCTCAACCAGAAATAATTTTATAGGACTTGTGTCTAAAGACGTAAGTCTTTGAAAAGACACCTAAGTGGAGCAACTGGGGAAGCAACAACAGCATGTTTTTTAAATCGAAGAAAGTTATCGGACTCGACATCGGAACGAGCTCCATCAAACTGGCAGAAATGGACTTCAACGGAAAAGGAGCCCAACTGCTTTCTTTTGGTTTTGCACCAACGCCTCCCAATGCCGTTTCCGGAGGAGAAATTGTTGATATTTCTTCTGTCGGCATGGCGATTCAATCACTGATCAACGAAGTCAAATCAAAGCGCAAAAACATCGCCACAGCGATGTGGGGAACTGCGGTTATCGTGAAAAAGATCACGATTCCAAAGATGGACAGGAAATTAGTTAAAGACCAAATTCGCTTTGAAGCCGAGCAATACATTCCCTTTGATATTAACAATATCAGCTTGGCCCATCACATTTTAAATGGCAGCAGTTCACCTGATACTATGGATATTCTGCTGATTGCTGCGCAAAATGAGCTGGTTCATCAGTACACGCAAGTCATCGAAATGGGTGGTTTGACGTGCGGAGTTTTGGACGTCAGTGGTTTTGCTTTAGCCAACGCTTTCGAAATTAATTACGGCAAAGTGCCTGGTGAAGTCATTGGTATTCTGAATTTTGGCGCAGCGATCACGAACTTTGTTGTCGTGCAAAATGGGGAAGTGATTTTCTGTCGTGACATCCCTGTAGGGGGCGCGAACTATACCAATGAAATTCACAAGATGATGGGAGTCACAGTTCCCGAAGCAGAAGCTTTAAAGCTCAGCGCGATTTCTCGTCGCGAAGTTCCCGATGAAGTTCACAGCGTGATCAGTGCCACGAACGAGGCCGTAACGGAAGAAATCCGTAGCAGCTTGGATTTCTTAAGCGCGACGACGAACGGAATGGTTTTAAACCGTTGTTTTTACACGGGTGGAAGCTCTGCAACCTCGGGCTTAGTTGAAACTGTATCACGGGTCACAGGGATCTATATGGAGCCTTTTAATCCGTTCTTAAAAGTGAAGGCCAACCCGAAAAAATTCTCTCCAGAGTACCTCAACCAAATCAGCTCTTTTGCTGGAGTCGTGACAGGTTTAGCGTTGCGCACATTGGGGGATGGCACATGATTAAAATTAATCTTGCCCCTGCCTTAGCTCAAGGTTCTTCGTCAAACTCAAGTGCATCGGTTTTTGGCTCCTCGTCGTCAATGTCGGATGTTTTTGTGGGGCCAGAGGAAACTCGCAAAGAGGCTTTAAAGCGCTTGTTGATTTTACTTTTAGGTCCATTGGCTCTGTTTGCTTATGAGAATCAAAACGTGCCTGCCAAGCATGCTGAGCTGGCGGCGAAACGCCAGGTCTTAGTTGAGCTGCAAACATACAACGCAAAACAGGCCGCGTCCGTGGCGGAAATTAAAAAGTTTAAAGAAGACGAAGCGACCATTGAAAAGCGTATTTCGGCCTTAGAAAAAATCTCGAAAGACCGTCAACGCGAAATTCGCGTGATGGACTTGTTGCAAGTGATCATTCCCGAAAAGGCGTGGTTAAGTCGAGTCCAAGTCAGCCCAGAGCGTGTCAATGTACAAGGGTATGCTTTAAGTGATTTGGACGTATCGACATTTTTAGAAGGGCTCACGCGAAGTGCCTTTTTAATGGACGTTAATTTGGTAAGTTCCAGCGAAGTCAGTCAAGATGGCATTATGTTGAAGAAATTTGAAATTAGCTGCTTGCTAGAAAGGCCAGAATGAATAAGTTATTCGAAATACTGGCCGCGCAAGAAATCGGCAAGACATTGCTTATCGGTTTAGCTGTCACAGGACTGTATTGGTACACTGTCTATGATGATGGTGCCGTCGCAGATGCACAGCTTGTGCAAATTGGTCAGCAGTTGCAGCAAGAAGAAAACAAGAAAAAAGACACGGATGCAACCTTGAAACAAGTTCAAGAGATGCAAGAAAAAGTTGGTCAACTGAGTTTGCAGTATCAAGAGATTTCTCGCCGTTTGCCCGCGGTTTTATTTTCGATCGATATCAACAAAGCGATCGATGATTTTGCGCGCAACTCGGGCGTGAACGTCAAGATGAAGAGACCTGCTGACAATATTAAAAAAGAAGTGGTTGAAGAAGTTCCTGTCGGTGTGACGTTAGAAGGCACCTACGGGGAACTGGCAAGGTTTGCTTATTTGGTTTCGACAGCAGAGCGTATGGCCCGGGTAAAAAACGTGATTATTACAGAAACGGCTCCAAACTCTGGAAAATTGAAGCTTGAAGGTCAGGTGGTCGGTTATAAACTTGCTCCTGAAGAAAAACCTAAAGCAGAGGGAACGAGGAATTAGCGGTGAAGTCAGTAAGATGGATGTTGTCTTACATTTTAGTGGCGTCTTTGGGACTGTGGTTGGCCTTTGCGGTCAGCATGAAGCTCATGACTCCCGCGCATTCTCAGGAAGCTCCTGCGAATGGTGATTTGCCGGCAGAGTTTTTAAAAGAAGTCGAATCGACGCAAGTTCCTCCCAACGGAACTGTGCCCCCACCTCCTGCCAATGTTCCGCCACCGCCACCGATGGACACTATGCCAATCGGAGACGGGGCGACGGCACCAACTCCGACGGCGCCGACGCAGGAACTTTTTCCTGGTGACGGTTATGTTTATGATCCCACTGGGAAGCGTGATCCGTTTAAACCTTTCAAGGTCATGCACTCGGGAACTCCTAATAAAGGAGGCTCATCCATTGTTTCGGCGACGGATGCTAGTGGGATCAGTACTTTAGAACCTTTGCAGCGTTGGGAAATCGAGCGCTTGCAGGTTGTTGGGATTTTGTGGGATGTGCGTACGCCTCGAGCGATGGTGCGCGATCCCGATGGAGCCGTTTTTACAGTTGTTAAGAATTCAAAGTTAGGCCGCAACGAAGGATTTGTTGTGGCGATCCGCGAGGGCGAAGTGGTGGTCATGGAAACTCGGTATGACGAAGGCCGCCCAGTTAAAGAACCTCGTGTGATGGAGTTAAAAAAGTAAGTTTTTACCTGAGGAGGACGAATGAAAGGACTCATTCGATTTTTTATCCTAGCTGCATTGCTGGCATCCGTTACTTCATGCACAAGTCGCCCTGTAGAGGACGATTTAACTCTTGAAGGAGCAGATTCATCGACAGCCGGTTCAGAGTTAGACTTAGGCGACGGCGGTGATGTCGTAGACGCAGGTAACGCTGATAGCGGCGGTGGGTCTAGTGAAGACTTCGCAGATTTTGAAGGTGATCAGCAACAAGCTGGCAGCGACTTCGCGCCATCTGGAGATCAAGATTTAGCCCTCGATCAACCGGCCACTTCTGAAGCTCCGGCAGTGGCAGAAGAGGCGACGCCTCCGCCAGCACAAGTGGATGTTCCGACGGAAGATCCGTTCGCAGACAGCTCTGTGGCAGATGTGCCAGCGCCGTCGCAACCTTCTTCAGAGCCGCCTCCACCAATGGATGCACCGATGAGTACGCCAGTAGATACCGTGGCTGAAACGCCAGCGGCGGCCTCTTCTGCTTTGGCACAAATCACAGATTTAAAATTTAAGGCCAATGACAATGGTGGGACCGTCGTGGTCCAGGCGGATCAGCCACTTACGTACACAACGCGCTCAAATCCCGAGTTGCGCCAGTTCGTCATTGAAGTGGAAAACGCCAATCTGCCAAATCGTTTAAAGCGTTCTTTGAACACGCGTGATATTAAAGGCAGTGTTGGCGCCATCGACGCTTATCAAAATCCGGGTTCAAACACAGCTCGTTTCGTTGTGCAGTTGCGTGACGGAGTCGCTGAACCGACCGTGCAAGTAGAAGGCAACAGTCTTTTGATCGTAGCGAACGGCGATAGCGGATCATCGGCCGTAGCTGCGGAGGACTCTGCATCTGAAGAAACATCCGTTGCTGAAGTGGGCAATGGCAAAATCTTGCCCGGCGAAAATTTAGCGGACTTTTTGGCTGGTAACACAAAGTTTTACGGCAAGAAAATTTCAATCGAAACTAACAACATGGATATTCGCGATGCTTTGAATCTGATCACAGAGGAAAGCGGCGTGAATATGGTTATCTCCGAAGAAGTGAAGGGCAATATCAGTCTGAAGCTTCGTCAAGTGCCTTGGGACCAAGCTTTGGTCGTTATTATGAAGGCGCGAAAACTGGGGTATACTCGCCAAGGCAATGTCTTAAGAATCGCACAGCTTCAAGATCTTAAGATGGAAGAAGACGACGCGGCGAAATCTGTGTTAGCTCGGAAAAATCTTGAGCCTTTGAAAGTGCGAATGTTCCCTGTAAGTTATGCGCGAGTAGAAGACCTTGAAAAGAAAATCAAAGATTTCTTAGGTGATCGCGGCAAAGCGGTCGGAGACTCGCGTACGAATTCTCTTGTAGTCACCGATATTCAAGAAAACTTAGATCGCGTGGCGAAATTGATCACCAGTCTTGATACTCAACCACCGCAAGTTTTGATTGAATCAAAAATTGTCGAAGCGCAGGAAAACTTCTCGCGCAATATCGGGGTGACTTGGGGCGCTTCGGGGGCGCCGTTTAAGCTCGGCTCAACTGGTCGTGGACCGGTGAACATGACGCCAAGTTTTTCGGTGAATTCAGGTGCGGCAAGATCGGGTAATTTCAGCATGAATCTGTCGGTGGGGACTTTGGATATTTTCGGAACTCTGCAGGCGGCTTTGTCACTGTCTGAATCTGAAGAGCAAGTGAAGATCCTGTCGGCGCCAAGAATCATGACTTTGACCAATGAAAAAGCGGATATCAGTCAAACGACTGAGGTCCCTGTTCGCACGATGACGACAAGCGTGAATGGGAACATTGAAACGTTTCAATTTAAGCCACTTACGTTGAAACTTGAAGTTACCCCTCAGGTAACTGCAGATGGTTCGATTATAATGAAAGTGTTAGTAAACAGGCAGTTCCGTGGGGCCGATGTCAGCAGTGCTGGTGCCGGGGCTTTTGCGATCAACAGTCGTGAAGCGAACACCCGAGTTCTAGTTAAGAACGGCCAAACGGCAGTCATTGGTGGTATTTATCAAAGTGATGCCATCGAAGGCAACCAAGGGGTGCCGTGGTTAAAGGATGTTCCAGTTCTGAAGTACTTATTTAGCAATAAAAATTCCGAGAGCAGAAAAACGGAATTGCTAGTATTCATGACCCCAAGAATTGTTGGCCAAACGGACTCTGCAAGCACTGTGGCGCCGACAGAAGATTTCTAAAGAGGAATTTATGAAACTGAATACATTGCTTTTAACATTAGTAGCTGTGATTTCGTTAACTTCTTGTTCGCAAGACGACAATAAGAATGAAGTCAAAATCAGCTCGTCAGCGTTGTTGCTGATTTCGGGGCGGGCAATTAGTTGTTTGAACTATAGAAATGACTTCCCGTTGAAGGACGTAGCTTCTGACTATTTCATCGTTCCGACGATGACTTTCAACCGTCAAGACACCAAAAATTCATTAATAATAACCTCAATCAATTTTAATATTGAAATTCCGGGCAGCACGGCTCCTTACAAGCCCGTCGTGTCTGGTGACGATTTAGCCGCGTTGTCTTCAAGCTGGTATACGGGCAATAAAGAAGCCATCATTCCAGCGGGTCAGGCGCAATTTGTGACCGATTGTGCTTTGAAATTGGGAGGCGTTACGATGAGTCCGGGTCTTTCAGCTTCCGGCCTCATGGAAGTTCGTGGCTTCGAAAGGGACTCAAATGGCGAGGTGTACCCTGTGCGCTTTAGCTCCGTCATTACGATAGAGTCGATTCCTTAACAGTTAAGAGCCTATTTATTATGGCGCAGAATCCCCACAAGGGGATTCTGAGTGACCGCGTAAAACTCCTGATCTATAAACCCGATTATGGATCTTTTCTCTGCTTCTTCTGCACATCTTAGCTCATCACCTCTTTCGGAAGTTTTACGTCCGAAAAATCTTGATGATATTATCGGCCAAGAAAAAACTTTGGGTGTAAAATCAAAATTGGGTCAGATGTTGCGCAAGGGGTATTTGCCCAGCTTAATTATTTGGGGTCCCCCAGGCACCGGCAAAACAACTTTTGCCTTGGCTTTGTCGCAGCACTTTAATGCGCACTTTGTAAATATCAATGCCGTGGATTCCGGTGCGAAAACTTTGCGTGAAATTGGTGAAGCGGGGAAAGATCGTCGTCTGCAGTTCCAACAAAAGACGGTCCTGTTTGTCGACGAAATCCATCGTTTCAATAAGGCCCAGCAGGACGTACTTTTGCCCTTTGTCGAAAAAGGCGATTTAGTGTTGATCGGAGCCACGACAGAGAATCCCAGCTACGAGCTTAATCGAGCCTTGCTGAGTCGCTGCCGCGTTGTCGTGTTCGAGCGTCTCAGTGAAAGTGATCTAGAAAAAATCGTGCAAAGAGCAGAGGCCCATTATAAAAAGCCTCTGGCGGATGCATTGACGGCGCCAGCTATTAAAAATCTTTTGGAATATTCTGACGGGGATGCTCGACGTCTCATTAACAGTCTTGAAATTCTTTATAACTTCACCAAAGACGCAGATCCGACGGAACGTTTGGACGTGAATGATATGCGGGAGCTGCTTCAGCAAAATCCGCTCGGCTACGACAAAAGCTCTGAAATGCATTATGATCTTATCTCGGCGTTTATCAAAAGTATCCGTGGCAGTGATCCCGATGCGGCAGTTTACTATCTTGCGCGCATGATAGATGGCGGTGAAGATCCAATTTTTGTCGCTCGTCGTTTGATTGTTTTAGCCTCAGAAGATATCGGCAATGCCGATCCTCGAGCTTTATCAGTAGCCATCGCGGGCTTGCAAGCTGTGGAAGCCATCGGCTTACCTGAAGGCGCGATTACTCTGGCCCAGGTGACGACTTATTTGGCGTCATGTCCAAAATCAAATGCCTCTTATATGGCCTTAAACAAAGCGCGAGAACTCGTAGAAAAAACGCGAACTCTGCCAGTGCCTCTGCATTTGCGCTCCGCTAAAACAGCCATGGCCAAAGACCTCGGCTACGGCCAAGGATATAAGTATCCACATAATTATCCCACAGGTTGGACGGAGCAAAGCTATCTGCCTGAAGAGGTTCAAGACGCGCGCCTTTATGAGCCTACTCAAAGAGGTTTCGAAAAAAGTATTCGTGAATATCTCGCCTGGATGAAAGGGACTTCAAAGCCCTAGCTGCCGTTGGTTCGTGCATCCATGCGCCCGCAAAGGCCGACGCTTCGGCTAGAGCTTTGTTAAGCCCGAAGCGCAGCTCTCTTCTAGGAATTTGAAGTGTCTTTTTTTTTTGTTTGAGGGAAAAGTTGGTTTTTTTTGGGCGAAGGTGGGTTGCCCTTTAGCAAGGAACTTCGGGGAAGTTCCTTTTTTTGTTTCTTAGATTGCTCTTTGTGCGCAGACACAAACACAAGCGGTGGAGCCTTGGGCTACGTGGGAATGTTTTGTGTTCGCGGGAATTTCTAAGCGGTCGCCAGGACGTAAAACGAATTGATTTCCTGAGACATTGAAAATCATCTCGCCGGCAACGATGATTCTGACTTCGGCGAAGGGGTGACGATGATCTTGCACTTTTGCTTGGGGTTCGTAAACCTCGTCGAAAGGTTCTAAACCTTCAGATTCAAGAATAATGTGCAGCTGCTGTTTTGAAGGAACGATTGGTGCTTGCCAGCGTGTGATGATCATAGTGATTGCCTCTTTCGTTGCTAGTTATCTCAAATCGGAACGACAGATACAAGGCACAGTGCTTATGAATCCCGCGTTGAAACATTATGTCTGGAATGGGTTCAAAATGCGACAGGATAAGAGGCCGGATTCGCATCTTTTTTTGATTTCTCGTTAAGTCCTTTTAAGGATTGTCGATACCTTCTGTATAATAAAAAAATCACGCCCTATAATTATTAGGGGAGGGTATCTTGAGCAGCAAAGCGAAATCGACTCACACAGATCTAGATCACATCTTGAATTTCGTCGACGCATCGAAAGGTCTTCGCGCGAAGATTCAAGAGTCGGGTCGAGTTCAAATCAGCCAAGATTTGGATAAAAAAGTTTTCTCTTTTAACTCTCAAGATGTCTCTGAAGTTTTGCACCGTGCAGACTCTGAAGGTAAACCTTTTGTACAAGTAAACTTTAAGAGTGGCGCTAAGGTTTTGCTGACGGAAACTCTTGTTGGTTTCAAACCTCTTGAGACTTTAGGCCTGGACATGACCCGTATTCCAAAAGTTGTGACGACTCCTGATTTAGTGAGTGTATTTGATGCGATTGAAGAGTCTTTAGGTGCCGATGGTGGTCCTGATCATGAAGTTGAAATCCTTAAAAGAGTCTATTTAGCGATCATTTCCGGTGGTGAACGAGTTGGATTCGATCTGACGACGGAAAGACAGTGGTTAAACAGACTTCTTGCGTCAAAATTAAGAGCCAGCGCTTAATCTAACGTAAATCCAAATACTTAAATAAGTTCTGCGAATAAACGAGGCCACTGCCTCGTTTATTTATTGGGCAACTTCTTGGCGTTAATTAAAATTTCGAAAAAAAGCTATTGACCTTTTTAGGGGGTTACGAGAAAACAGCTCCACTTTGTTCGGGGGCATAGCTCAGCTGGGAGAGCATCTGATTTGCATTCAGAAGGTCGCAGGTTCGATCCCTGTCACCTCCACCAACTCTGATGCCTTATCAATTTGATAAGGTCATCGCACGATTTTTTTAGTCACATCGCAGTTTTTCAATTTTAAGGTCGGTAATGAAAGACTGCTGACTGGCTGTCACAGCGACGTCAACCGTACATGATCGCACAGCAAGCGCTTTGTCGTTGGAAGACCAGGT
>CAMLMF010000039.1 GCA_946480995.1 uncultured Bdellovibrio sp.
GTTAATGGAATATGACGGGGAGCCAGTCCTAGGAACGATTGAGGTTCCCGCCCTGATTATTTCTGGCGAAAAAGACATGGTAACACCGCTACGCTTTCAATATCACTTTAAAGAGGCGATTAAGCACTCTGAATTCGTGCTGGTGCCTTATGGTTCACACTGCACCCAATTAGACTTTCCTGATTATACTAATTTAAAAATCGAAAAATTTTTAGAAGAGAGCAAATAAAAAAACCCACAACCTTTTAAGAGTTGTGGGCCCCATTTAAGCCTGAACGAAGAAGTCTACATTATCTCCAAGCAGCTTTTGTAATATCAAATCCATAGCGGTTCACAGAGTCATCTGAAGTGAACACGATTTTTACGTATTCACCATCAATCGGCAAAGAAAACGAATCGTCATTTTTGCCGCTGATGCTACCGTTGCCAACTCTGTTGCCTTTTGCATCGTACAACTCAACTTTGTCGTAATCTCTTTCCGTGTCGAATTTAGAGAAATACAAAGCAATTTGTTTTGCGCCCGGAACGCGCACTTCAAATTCTTCTCTTGTTTTGTCAGCGTAAGGATGTGCTGAAGAAATGCTGACTGGAACCGTTTGCCAGTTGACTGGATCATTTGGATCCGGAGCAGGCACTGTATTCGTCAACATTGCGTAAGCATTTGCCAAACCACCGCGTGATTTACCACGAAGACCGCTGATTGGTTTCGAAGTTGCGATGATTCTTTGTTTCATCTCTACGTTTGTTAAATTTGGTTCGTTAGATGCTAACAACACAGCCATACCTGACACGTGTGGAGCAGCCATTGAAGTTCCAGAGTATGAATCGTATCCGCCACCTGTAACTGACGAGTATACATTCACGCCCGGAGCACCCACGTGCACGGTTGTCTTACCGTAGTTCGAGAAAGAAGCGATTTGACCTTTATTGTCGATCGCAGCGACTGATACCACATTCGGGACATCGTAAGTTGCGGGGTAAGTCGGATTTGCATCATTATTATTTGATTCATTTCCTGCCGCTGCTACGAACAACGCACCTGCATCGTTAGATCTTTGGATCGCTTGTTTCAAAGTTTCAGAGTAGCCACCGCCACCCCAAGAGTTTGAAAGAATTCTTGCGCCCATTTTAGTCGCGTAATCGATACCTTTTAGCGCGCCATCAAGTGAGCCTGAACCGCTTGCAGAAAGGAATTTAACACCCATCAAACGCACATTCCAAGCAACACCCACGATACCTTTACCATCATTGCCTGTCGCACCGATCGTACCAGAGCAATGTGATCCGTGACCGTGATCATCAAGTGGGTTGCCAGTTGGTTTGTTGGCATCTACGAAGTTTGCACCGTAAACGTCATCAATGATTCCGTTACCATCGTCATCAACACCAGCTTTACCGTTAAGCTCAGCTTCATTCACCCACATATTATCTTTAAGGTCCGCATGGTTGTAATTGATACCTGTATCGATAACCGCAACGATCACATCTTTAGATCCTGTTGTGATATCCCAAGCTTGTGCGGCACCAACGTCAACACCCGCAACACCATTAGAACGTGAAGAATCCGCCTGACCCGTATTCACAAGACCCCACAATTGACCCAACAAAGGATCATTTGGAGTTCTGCTGATTCTGTAGATGTAGTTTGGCTCTACGATTTCAACCAGTGGATTTTGCGACAAAGACTTAATCACGTTCGACTGAATTTCGAACACAGGTCTTTTGATCACAACGATATTTTGGCCAGGAATGGTGTCTTTAATATAAGCACCAAGCTGTTGACTCAAAACATTTACAGAGGACTTTGCAACGACAGCGTCGTCTTTTAACTTAACAATGAATTCGCCTGGAACTGATTCAGGTGTTGATGCGAATGCATTGATTCCTGTTACAAGCAAAGCGATGAAGCTTGCTTTCGTGGCTCTTCCGATAAGCCTTTTCATGTGTACTCCTTCACTGGGTGTTTCAAACGTGCCAGTTCCAAAATGGTACCAACGTGAACATGAGCTGGTTATCTCTGATTAGTTTTTAAGAATGTTTGCACTAATTTTTAGCTGAAAGTCTGGAGGAAACTCGATGAACGTCGAGCGAAAAATACATGGGAATGTTTATTTGCCCGACTAAGAAACGGCTTTTTTACTCGACGAAGGTGGGGTTGTGTCTGCAGAAAAATCAAAGCTCAACTGTTGCGGAACACGAGTTGCAACCACAGAAGCTTTGTTCATCGACACAATTTTTTCAGGATGTTGCGCGATTTCTTTCTTCTCTGACGGAGTCGTAACATTCACGCCCGTTGAGGCCTTAATTAAATGCTTAATATACGCTTCCTTCACGCTATCAGGAGCATTCTTGTTAAAACCCAGTTCTGCCATCAAATCGCCGATTTTTTTCATAACCAATCCTTGGTCTAGTTGTCGGTATTTTGATGCTGAAGCTTAAGAAGAATTCACAGAAAGAAAGTCACAGATGTCTCACAATAAAACAGACCCAAGCCGCCCCGAATTAAGGTTAACGGTTTCTAGCTCTTTTCTTGCCAGCAACGCGTCAAGTGTCGGTAATTACTTAGATCAAATAATACAAAAATCCCGGGAAATTTTATTTCTCCGGAATTTGCGGCGCGAATCAGTTACAGGTTTTTTGGTTAGCGACGGCGGACGAGGCCGATGGTTTCGTAGACTTTTTTAGTGGTCTTTTCAGCGCGCTCGGCAGCTCTTTCCGCGCCCGAAATCATCAGCTTATCGAGATGATCCCGGTTCTTCATAAGGTCTTCGTATTTTTCGCGAACGGGTTGCAGTTTTTGTACGACAACTTCAGCAAGATCTACTTTTAAGTGGCCGTACATTTTTCCTTCATAGTCTTTCTCAAGTTGTTCAATCGTTTTGCCAGCAAGCACTGAATAGATAGTTAACAGATTTGAAACGCCCGCTTTGTGTTCAACATCGAACTTAATTTCAGAACCCGAATCTGTTGCTGCAGACTTGATTTTCTTTTCAATTTTTTTCGCGTCATCAATAACAGCCACGAAGTTCTTTTCGTTTTCGTCAGACTTCGACATTTTCTTCGTCGGATCTTGCAGCGACATAATGCGCGCGCCGGTTTTTCCAATCATCGGTTCTGGCATTTTAAAGACGCCTTTACCATAACGATTTTCGAAGTAACCAACCAGATCACGACACAGTTCCAAATGTTGTTTCTGATCTTCGCCCACTGGCACAAAGTCTGCTTGATACATCAAAATATCAGCGGCCATTAAAACCGGATAAGTGAAAAGTCCCGCATTGATATTCTTCACATGCTTTTCAGCTTTTTCTTTAAACTGAGTCATGCGATTCAAATAACCCATCGGAGTCAAACAAGTCAGAATCCACGAAAGCTCCGTGTGTTGTGGGACTTGCGATTGCGCAAAGATAATATTTTTTTGCGGATCCAAGCCAAGCGCCAAGTATTGCGCAAAGAAGCTGTAAGTTCTTTCGCGCAAAACCGCAGGATCCTGATGCACCGTTAGCGCATGAAGATCAGCTAGAAAATAAAGACAGTCATATTGTTCCTGAAGTTGTGTCCAAGTATTAATAGCACCGATGTAATTACCCAGTGTTAAATTCCCCGTAACCGTACTTCCACTTAATATCGTCTTTTTGTTTTCCATGGGGGTAACTTAGCAAAAGCCCAAAAGAAAGAAAAGCACCCAAAAAGGTGCTTTAAAAGAAAATCAAAGAATCAAGGCTTGGCGATAAGGATCCAATCGCAAGGCGGAGGGGTTCGGCTGCCACGTAGGCGTACTCAAGGTACGCCGGTCTGGCCGAAGGCCAGCTTTCAGCTGGACAAGTCGAGGCCCGACAACGCTGTCGAGTGGGTCCTTAGCGGCGAGCCGCCTTTAGCCTGCGCCGCCGTCACTGTGCTTTTCGCGTTTCGTCGCTGCCGCTACGGCAAATTCACGGTTCATGCGAGAGATGTTCGTTAATTGAATCTCTTTCGGGCAAGCCGCTTCACACGCACCTGTTGTCGTGCAAGATCCAAAACCTTCTGCATCCATCGCCGCAACCATGCGGGTGGCGCGTTCTTTTCTTTCAACCTGTCCTTGCGGAAGCAAGGCCATGTGTGAAATTTTCGCAGATGTAAATAATGCCGCAGAAGCATTCTTACAAGCCGCCACACACGCACCACAACCGATACAAGTTGCTGAAGACATCGCTTCGTCAGCGTCTGCCTTAGGAACTAGAATCGCATTGGCGTCGACTGCGTTTCCGTTGTTTGCAGAAATATAACCACCAGCTGAAATAATACGATCAAAAGCCGAGCGATCCACCATAAGGTCCTTGATCACTGGGAAAGATTTTGCACGGAACGGTTCTAACGTTAGAACAGCGCCGTCATTAAAATTACGCATGTGCAGCTGACATACTGTCGTAGATTTCATCGGTCCGTGGGCTTCACCATCAATGACAAAGCCACAAGAGCCACAGATACCCTCGCGACAATCGTGATCAAAGGCGATAGGCTCATCACCTTTAGAGATCAACTCTTCATTCACAGCATCTAACATTTCCAAGAAAGAGGCGTCTTCAGAAACGTTCTTTGCTTGCAAATCGACAAAGCCGCCCTGATCTTTCGGGCCTTTTTGTCTCCATACTTTCAACGTCAAATTAATATTTTTTCCAGACATTTTACGCCTCTTATTTATAGCTACGAGTTGCTAAATGAACGTTATCAAAAGTCAGCTCTTCTTTGTGGCGAACTTCTGGCTTGTTGTCGCCAGTGTATTCCCAGGCCGCTACGTGACAGAAATTTGTATCGTCACGCTTCGCTTCACCATCAACTTGGAACTCTTCACGGAAGTGACCACCACAAGATTCTTGGCGCTCTAAAGCATCGCGACACATAAGTTCGCCAAGCTCGATGAAGTCCGCAACGCGTCCCGCTTTTTCAAGTTCAGGATTTAAATAGTTTGCATCGCCAGGGATGCGAACATTTTGCCAAAACTCTTCTTTGATTTTTGGAATCGCTGCTAAAGCTTTTTTCAAGCCAGCTTCACTACGTCCCATACCACAGTACTCCCACATCACGTGTCCCAGCTCTTTGTGGAAGCTATCAACAGTGCGGTTTCCTTTAATGCTCATCAGTTTAGAAATTTCTGACTTCACGCCATCAGCGGCCGCTTTAAAGGCCTCATTCGACGTAGTCACTTTTTCCAACTTCGTTCCACCCAGGTAATTTCCTAGAGTGTAAGGTAAGACAAAGTAACCATCAGCCAAACCTTGCATTAATGCAGAAGCACCTAAGCGATTTGCACCATGGTCAGAAAAGTTTGCTTCGCCCGCAACGAACAATCCCGGAATCGTTGATTCCAAGTTATAATCGACCCACAAGCCACCCATTGTGTAGTGAGGGGCAGGGTAAATCATCATCGGCTGTTTGTAAGGGTTTTGACCTGTAATCTTGTCGTACATTTGGAACAAGTTGCCGTAACGTTCAGAAATTTTGTCTTCGCCCAAGCGCTTGATAGAATCAGCAAAGTCCAAGTAAACGGCCTTACCAGATTCATTCACACCACGGCCCTCGTCACAAGCGTATTTCGCTTGGCGCGAAGCCACGTCACGAGGAGCTAGATTTCCAAAAGAAGGGTAAATGCGCTCTAGATAGTAATCGCGTTCGCTTTCAGGAATGTCGTTTGGATGACGTTTATCACCTACAGCTTTTGGCACCCACACGCGTCCGTCGTTACGAAGTGATTCAGACATCAAAGTTAGTTTTGACTGATTTTCACCATGAACCGGGATGCATGTTGGATGGATCTGAGTGTAACAAGGGTTCGCAAAGTAAGCGCCACGTTTATGGGCTTTCCATGCAGCTGTGACAGCACAGTTCATCGCATTTGTTGAAAGGAAGAACACATTCGAGTAACCGCCAGAGGCGATCACAACGGCGTCGGCTTCATGCGATTCAATTTCACCTGTTAATAGATTCCGCACGATAATTCCGCGTGCTTTGCCGTCGATAATGACGACATCAAGCATTTCGCGACGATAGCGCAGCTCTACGTTTCCAGCTTCCACTTGGCGCATCATCTCTGAATACGCGCCCAACAAAAGCTGCTGACCTGTTTGTCCACGCGCATAGAATGTACGAGAAACTTGCGCACCACCAAATGAACGATTCGCTAAAGTTCCACCGTATTCGCGCGCGAACGGGACACCTTGTGCAACCATCTGATCGATAATATTTACGGAAACTTCTGCCAAACGGAATACGTTTGCTTCACGCGCACGGAAGTCACCACCTTTTACGGTGTCGTAAAATAAACGATAGGTCGAGTCGCCATCATTTTGATAATTTTTCGCTGCATTGATACCACCTTGTGCCGCCACTGAATGGGCGCGACGAGGGGATTCGTGCACACAGAATGCTTTTACTTTATAACCAAGCTCGCCCAAAGAAGCCGCGGCAGAAGCCCCAGCTAAGCCAGTGCCGACAACAATGATCGAATGCTTTCTTTTGTTGGCAGGGTTAACGAGTTTGTTTTCAAACTTCGCCTTGGTCCATTTTGATTCAATTGGGCCACTAGGAATTTTGCTATCTAATTTATTAGCCATTGTTGATGCTCCTTAGTGTGCAAACATGAAAAGATAAAGTGGTTGAGCGATAAAACCAAGCGCGACTACGAATGCGTAGGCATAGCTTAGCTTCTTCCAAAGATTACGATACGTGCCTTCCATCAATCCCAAAGATTGGAACGAAGATCCCACGCCATGACTTAAGTGAAAGCCTAAAAGAATCAAGGCCACAACGTACCATGCGACATAGCCCGCACTTTGGAAGACTTCTTCCATCAGTTTTGCAAGGTCACGCATCACCACGCCGTTGACGGTCGTTTCATAATGAGTTCCGTATTTGAAGGTGATCAAGTGAAGAATCACGAAAACCAAAATCAAAGAACCTTGAATCGCCATCGTGCGCGAAGCCAAAGTGACTTTCTTTTGTCCTGAGGCTGTCACCGCATATTTTGTCGGCTTTGCGGCCTTATTCGCAGCAGTCAAAGAAATCGCAGTGTAAACGTGCGTGATCAACGCAAGTATAAGAACTGCTTCTGCGACGTAAATAATGTTTCCGCTAGTCAGAGCGTGTCCATATGAATTGTAAGCGTCGTGACTAACGAAGATTAATAGATTTCCGGCCATGTGTGCGAGAACGAAGCCCGCCCACACAAGACCAGAGATTCCCATTAAGTATTTTTTCCCGACGGTAGAACCGAGAAATCCAGACATGGTGTAGAACCCCTTGTTTAGTGCTTTGTGTTTTCTCAATAAGTTTACATGTAACTTACTCCTGGGGGGCTTATTTTGTCCATGACACCCGTCATGTTTCGCGACACGTTAAATATGGAATTTAGTTTTGCCTTTCCTGGACTTGGGATAAAACGAAACCTCTTAAAAACGGGGTAAAATATGAAGATTTTTGTGTGCATCAAGCAGGTGCCGGACACCGAAACAAAGATTAAGATCACTCCTGACCAAAACGGAATCGATACGGCGGGAATTAAATGGGTTTTAAACCCTTATGACGAATATGCGGTGGAAGAGGCAGTAAAGCTTCGTGATGCCAACGCCGGATCCCAAGTGTGGGTTTTAAGCGTCGGACCAAAGGCCCGCGTTGTAGAATCTCTGCGCACAGCGCTTGCGATGGGTGCGGATGAGGCCATCGTAGTAAACGCTGAAAATTTGGATAATTACTCAACTGCCAAAGCATTAGCTGAAGTTATTAAGGCTGAAGGTGGCGCCAAAGTTATTTTCTCTGGAAAACTTGCTATTGACGACAATGCGTCTTCAGTCAGCCAAATGCTTGCTGAGTTCTTAAACGCGCCTCACTCTACAGTTGTATCAAAATTCACATTCGGCGGAGAAAACGTCGTGGTTGAGCGCGATATCGAAGGTGGGGCTAAAGAAGTTGTGCAAATGATGACTCCGGCAGTCGTTGCGGCAAACAAAGGCTTAAATATGCCTCGTTATGCAAGCCTTCCAGGCATCATGAAAGCAAAAAAGAAAGTGATCAAAGAAATCGAATTCGCTTCTTTGAACATTCCTGCTTCTGACATCAAAGTAAAATACTCTGGTTTCACTCTTCCAGCAGACAAACCACCAGTAAAAATGATCGCGGGCGACTCTTCAGCGCAAACTGCAGAGCTAGTTAAACTTCTTCGCGACGAAGCGAAAGTTCTATAGGGGACTGACATGGGAAAAATTTTAGTTTTTGCTGAACATACAAACGGAAAACTTAAACGCAGCTCAATCGAACTTTTGCAGGCAGCTGCAAAATCTGGAAACACTGTTTCTGCGGTTGTTTTCGGCTCACATGCAGCTGATGTTGCCGCAGCCGCGGGCCAAAATGGTGCTAACGAAGTTCATCTTTTCAAAGATGCGGCTTTAGACGCCTACAATCCAGAGCTTTTCACTGCAAACATGGCGACAGCCGTTGAAAAAATCCAGCCTTCGATCATCTTGGCCTCAGCTTCTTCAACAGGAAAAGATCTTTTCCCACGTGTTGCAGCTCGTTTGGGTGCTGGTGTGGCTTCGGATTGCACAGAGCTGACTATCTCTGGTGACTCAGTGACGGCAACAAAACCAATGTACTCTGGTAAATGTTTTGCCAAAGTGGGTTTTGAAAACACGTCTTTGAAAATCGTTTTAATGCGCGCCAACCAACTTCCAGTAGCAGCTGCGGACGCTTCTAAATCTGCTTCTGTCGTTGAGCAAGCGGTTGCAAAGCCGGATCTTAAAACTTTGATCAAAGAGATCGTTAAAGGCACAAGTGAAAAACTTGATTTAACGGAAGCAAATATCATTGTTGGTGGTGGCCGCGGCCTAAAAGAAGCGGCGAACTTTAAAATCCTTAATGATCTTGCTGACGTTTTAGGTGCAACTGTGGGCGCTTCTCGTGCGGTTGTTGATGCGGGCTGGGTCAGTCACGGTATGCAAGTGGGACAAACTGGTAAAACAGTCGCTCCTTCTTTGTACATCGCGGTTGGTATCTCGGGCGCAATTCAACATTTGGCCGGCATGAGCGGTTCAAAAGTGATCGTTGCGATCAACAATGACCCTAACGCTCCAATCTTCCAAAAGGCGACATACGGAATCGTTGGCGACGCTTTGGAAATCGTTCCTAAATTGACTGAAGAGTTTAAAAAAGCTCTGCACCACTAATCGTGTTTAGAAAGTATTTTCTTCCGATTATTGTGTTTGTTTTCTACCGAACCCTCTCATGGACATGGAGGGTTCGGATTATCGAACCTGATTCTTTACAGAAATCCCTAGAAACAAAAAAATCCGTCGTTCTGTCGCACTGGCATGGTGATGAACTTGCTCTTTTATCGATCGTTAAGCGCTATCGAATTGCGACCATTGCATCACAATCTAAAGACGGCGAACTAATGGCCACGGTTCTAAAATGGTTGGGCGCAAAAACCAGTCGCGGCTCTTCAACACGCGGTGGAGTGCAAGCCTTAAAAGGTCTTTTGCGTTTAGTAAAAGACGGGGGAAATTGCAGCTTTGCGGTTGATGGCCCAAAGGGCCCGTTACATAAAGTAAAGCCCGGCGTCTTTGAACTTTCACGCATGATTAACGGGCCGATATACGCGGCCGGAGTGGCCTGCGATCGCGCGATTCATTTTCCCAAATCGTGGAATAAAACTTATCTGCCAAAACCCTTCGCAAAAATTATTATTTATTGGGTCGGCCCCCTTGCTCCGGTGGCCAGAGAAGCAGATCCGCGCAACCCAGACCTTGCTCTAGAGTTAGAAGCACTTTTGAGCCATGCAAGACAGCAAGCTCTTAAATTCATTGCCGATAATGATGCCTAGTGCTAGCGTTGATGGGTGACTTGTTCTCAACTTTTTAAAGGGACTTTTAAAGTATGAAACTTATTATCAGCGCCTTGTTGCTTATCTCTGCAACCTCATACGCTCAAAAAGCTACGGATGTCGTGGCCCAAGTAGGAAAAAAATCTATCACGGTTGAAGACTTCAATAAGAAGTACAACGAGGTGAAAAGCCAAACGGTCAATCCGCCAACAAAAGCTGATTTCCTGGAAGACCTTATCCGCTATGAAGTGGGCCTGCAAGAAGCTGAAAAACGTGGCTTACAAAAAGATCCGATCGTTTTAGAGCGTCTGGATCAAGAGATGTACAAAGCTCTTCTTGAAAAAGAGTTGGGACCTCGTATTCAAAAAATTCAAGTCTCTGACAAAGAAATGCAGACTTGGTACGCGAAAAACCCAGAACTTAGAACAAGCCACATCTTGATTGAGTACAAAGCTGGCGCGACTCCAGCACAAATTGCTGAAGCAAAAAAACGTGCTAACGAAATTTATGACGAAGTTAAAAAAAGTAAGCGTCCGTTTGAAGAGCTAGTGAAGCTTTATTCTGACGATGCGTTGTCGAAACAAGCGGGTGGCGACATCGGTTGGCAGTCTCGAGTGACTTTAGTTCCAAGCTATTATGAAGCGGCTTCTGATATGAAAGTGGGCGAGGTAAGAGGGCTTATCGAGTCACAATTCGGATTCCACGTTATTAAGCTTACGGGTCGTCGCAGTTTTGAAAATGCAAATAAACGCCAACTTCGCGCGGCTGTTTATGACGAAAAAAGAAAGCAAATCTTTAATGAGTTCTTCGAGAAGTTGAAGAAATCTTACTCGATTAAAGAAAATACAAGCGCGATCAAATAAGGATTGTTGCATATGAAATTCCTAAAGAGCCCCGCACAAACGGGGCTTTTTATTTTGTTAAGTCTGGCTTTGGCAGGTTGTCCTTCAAGCTATCAAAAAATTTCCACGAAGCCCGTGGAAAAGGTGAACGACCACGTTTTAACTGCCAAGCAATTCGCAAATCAACTGGCTAGACGACTTCGCAGCTTCGATGCTCTGGCCGCCAAAGATCCGAATAATATTATGCGGATCAAAGAAGAAATTCTGCGCGACTTTCTGGTGAAGAGCTTAACGCTAGACTGGGCTCGCGCACAGAATATCGTTATCGCCGAGGCCGCCCTTGATAAAGAAGTAGATGCCTTGCGCGCGCATTATCCCGACGATCTTTCGTTCCGCCGTTCTTTGGCGCAAGAAAACTTAGCCTTTTCAGAGTGGCGCGAAGAACTTCGCTATTCATTGGTTGAAAAGGAAGTTTTCAAAAAAATTAATGAAATGATAATTGATTCGCCCAGTTTATTGTCACAAGGTTTTTTAACAGTTATAGATTTACAGACTAGATATTCCCCAAGTACAGCAAAAAATTCAAAACCAAATCCTGAATTTGGACTTGCTAGAGTTAATAATGATGTCATAAGAGAATTAATGACAATTAAAGATAAAATTACTGA
>CAMLMF010000040.1 GCA_946480995.1 uncultured Bdellovibrio sp.
ACGCAGTTTGTGTTGTGTGCGGAGGAACTGCCAGCCGAACACAAAGAACAGCGGGGGGAGATGGTCAAGTTGTCGTCGGAGCTCATGATGCTTACGAAGCTCGTTGCCGCGATCACTTTAAACCGGAAGTCGATGCTCCCACGTTAGATTGGAAATTGAAACGTGATGTGGAGATTTCGGGGAGCTAGGTTCTCTTCCGTGTAATCTGCAGCCGGGAGTTAAAAAGCCATGATTTTAGGTCGGGGCTTTTTTGAACATGCGATGACTGGAAAACAAGTGGTTTGATCAGTTCTTTAGACAAGTTATCACTTGGATTGCTCTGAAATCGCTTTCCAGATCAAAAGTTTTTCCGGACAAACGTGCAAGCTTTTGATAATCCACAGTGTTAATGGAATAGGATACAAAGCTCAGTTCCATTCTCTGACAATAAACTGCTGCGGTTGAATCACCCCAAAAACCAGCCAAATTATAACCGTAGGCAGTTGGATTGTAGAAATTAATGTGTCCGTCAGAAAATGCTTGGGTCGAAGAAAAACGAAGAGCTTCCTCAACTTCGATGGTAACAGTTCTTTTCGTTTCCGCAAAAGATGCAGAAGCTAAAATCGAAAAAAATAGGATACCAAGTAACTTCATAAAAACCTCCTTTTTAATGTACCTAAGCTAGGTAAGCTCTTTTGCGGTGTCAACATAATCAATGTTTTTAATTCTCAGGATGGCCATAAAGGCGCCGACAATCTGATTTAGTGGGCCCACCGCATTTTTAAAGAGTACGCGTGAGCGATGGCTTTGTCAGTAGAGCTCTGCCAACGGAAAAGAGTTTTTTTTTAATTCGGCTAACGAGGATTTTGTTTCACTTTAGCTGAATAAGACCATTTTTATTATAACAAGAAGCTTTCCCGCTTGCGACCAGGCAAATAAACTTATCAGAAGCTACTATCTTTGAAATATTTTTGATATTTTTTGGAATAGCTGGAACAAAATGTGGTGCTAGCCCTTCTGGCCAACAATTAACTCCCTCGTCACCACGAGCACATGAAAAAGAACCACCACTAACGATTTCTTGGACATTCGTGAGCCCAGTTTCAAACTTTTCTGCAACTCCGTTCCTAAATCCAAATCTATAAATACCGGCTTCGGTCGCTGCATATATCGAGTCACCCCAAGTAACTTCACTTCCATGAGATAAAAACCTAACGGGAGGCAATTCCGGGTGGTCTGTTGTTACCGAAGAACCCATTTCACTAAAAACGCAGCTGACCTTGCCCTGCGTGAGGCCACATCCGCTTCCATTGTTTATCGAGTAAATATAGCTATTCTTTAAATTGTCTGGGTTCAGTCCTCGTAACGGAGTGCCTATGTCATAGCATTTAAAACCATCATCCGTATTTGCACAGATATTCCGGTTAATGGTCAAAAGGTTCCGTGGGTTTTTAAAATCAGATATTTCATTAGGTGCACTTCCGTAGGGATGAGGGAATAATGTTCCCCAACACCGAATTGTACCATCGGCGATCACACAAGCGTGATCGATGCCTCCACTAATTTCTGTGATATTTTTTAGACCAGATGGGATACGAGCACCGAAACCCCATCCCTCTGGCGTATATTCCTGGCAATTTACTTTATCATTTTGCACGAAGCACACATTTGAGGATGTTACAGCAACCAAATCTCCCGCTTGTGCTGCCGCTCCCGAAAATGCAATTAAAGATAAAATAAGAAGCATAGTAGGGTTAGACATGAATGACCTCGATTTTATAGTTCTCAATATATAGATTCGGTTCCAATGTCTGTGGGATAGATTTCCCATTATTCAAACTAGAACGATATTTCGACGTTTTATCTAGCGAAAAGTATTCCAGTCTAAAAGTGAGTTTTGTTAGATATGAAGGCAAAAGTCGTCTAAACGATTTGCAGTGAAGCTGCTCCAGGTCACTGCCAAAAAGTTTGACGACGAACTTATTTGGATTTTCAAACAGATCAGTATTGAAATACAATGCTTTTAACTCTCAGGATGGCCATAAAGGCGCCGACAACCTGATTTAATGGGCCCACCGCATTTTTAAAGAGTACACGTTAGCGATGGCTTAGTCCGCAGAGCTCTGCCAACGGAAAAGAGTTTCTTTTAATTCGGTAGCGGAGGCACAATAAATATCTGCTTGTGCCGAAAGTAGTTTGTTTTTCACCACTTGATTGAAATGCAGTCCCCCCATATAGCCGATGACGGGCATTCCAGCATTTTGTGCAGCTTTGACTCCGGAAACGCTGTCTTCGACGACGATGCACTGATCAGGAGTAAAGCCTAATTCGCGAGCCGCATGTAAAAATACATCCGGCGCAGGTTTGGGCCGCGGTAAGTCCCGTGAACTGTAAACTCTAGCGCTAAAAAAAGAAGCCAGCTGAGTTTTCTCTAATACACTGTTTACATATTCCAAGGAGCTGTTTGAAGCCACACAAACTTGGCAAGGAAGGCTTTCCAATAGCTCGCGCATTCCCTGTGTAGGCTTAAGGGATTGCGCCAACTCGTCTGTAAATTTTTGATGAGCTATTTCCATTCCGTGGGGTGGCAGCAAAGCCTTGGTGCTTTTCACGATCTCTGCATCGCTGCCCGTGCCTACGAAATTGCAGATAAAATATTCTGAGGTCATCTGGACACCCATGGTGGCCCAGACAGCGGGGAAAACTTTGGCAGCGACAATTTCGCTGTCGACCAGTGTTCCGTCGCAGTCAAAAATTATCAGTTTACCCATTACCTAGGGTTGCCACTGTTCCAAAGCCGCTCGTGCTAGGGCGATCTGCTTTTCTTTGCGCACTGTTTTGTCGCGTTCTTTGACCTCTAAAGGCGGCAGAAGCGAGAAATTAATATTCGTCGGTTGGAAATGTTCTGCACGTGTTGGATCCGTGATCGCTTCAAGCAATGAACCAAAGGCACTTGCACGCGGTGGGGGAGTGAAGGGACGATCTTTTAATTTTTGATTTAAGAACTTCGCGACCATCAAGCCTGTGCAAGTGGATTCAAAATAACCTTCCACACCTGTGATTTGTCCGGCGAAAAACAACCATGGATCGTTCTTGCTGGAAAGGTCTTGATTCAAACGTTTCGGGGAATTGATGAACAGATTTCTGTGGATACTGCCCAGTTTTAAGAACTCCGCATTTTCCAAACCTGGAATCATGCGGAACACTCGCACTTGTTCGCCATACGCCATGCGTGTTTGAAAGCCGACCATGTTGTAAGCTGTACCTTCTTTGTTGTCTTGGCGCAATTGCACGACAGCCCATGGGTAACGACCGGTGCGAGGATCATCTAGACCAATCGGTTTCATCGGACCAAAGCGCAAGGTCTGTGGACCACGATCAACCATCACTTCAATAGGCATGCAGCCTTCAAAGAAGTTTGTTGTTTCGAAATCTTTCGGTTCAATCTTACGCGCTTTTTGAATTTCTTCGATAAAGCGATTGTACTCTTCTTTGTTCATCGGGCAGTTATAGTAATCACCCGTGCCTTTATCGTAACGATCCGCTTTCCACGCGACTTCCGTGTTGATCGAATCCGCGTCGATGATCGGGGCGATGGCATCAAAGAAATATAAAAACTCATCACCGAAATGTTTGCGCATGCTTTCAGCCAATGAATCATGGGTCAAAGGACCCGTCGCGACCACGGCAGGGCGTGGAAGTTCTTCCAAAGAATTTACGACATCACGGCGGATTTCTATGTTTGGATGCTTTTCAACTTTTTCAGTCATGATCGCTGAAAACACTTCGCGGTCCATGCCCAGGGCTTGGCCAGCCGGGACTTGTGCTTCGTAAGCGGCTTTTAAGATGTGTGAACCTAATTTCTGCGCTTCCCATTTTAATTGACCAGGGGCGGAATGCTCGCCCATGCTACCAAAAGAGTTAGAACACACCAGTTCCGCGAATTTGTGGGTTTTATGAGCTGGCGTCATGGTCTTATCGCGCATTTCGTAAAGGACAACCTGATAACCCATATCAGCAAGCTGTAAAGCGCACTCAGAGCCTGCGAGCCCTGCGCCAACCACCGTAATTTTTTGATTTTGAGTGAAATTTGTCATCTTTGTGATAGACCTTTCCTTAATGGATTTTAAGAAAAAACCCAAAGGCAAATTATCTGTAGGTTCGGAAGTACTACAGAGTCTTTTTGAAAATGGCAAGTCGCCATTGTCAGAACAGTTTATGCGTTGGAAATTGTGGGCGAAATGGGAAGAAATTGTCGGCCCAACGATTTCGCAAAATGCTGAACCCGTGGGCTTTCAGCGAGGGACCTTGTACGTTTGGGTGCGTAATTCGGCGTGGATGCAGCAGATGAGTTTTATGGGCAACCACATTCGCGACACGATCAATCAGCGCTTTGAAAAAAACTTTGTAAAATATATCAAATTTACTCTCGACCGCCGCGAAGTGCCGACACAAGATCAGCACGAATTTCGTGAGATGATTCAAAAGATCGCGCCTGAGGGCGATAACGACTAATGCGGAAGAGGTCTTGTGCAAGCCGTGGGTCGAAAAAAATTCTATCGTTATAGATTATTGTAAGAACTCAACAGCGCGGACCTTTTCGCCGATCAATAGATCGAAGCTGCCCCATTCTGGTTTATATAAGAATTTTCCGTTCAAAGTGACTTCTGCTGTAGGCATAGTCAGTACGGTCGCACCCACCGCGCCATCAATTGTTAATCGACCCATCACGCCTTTTACAATGATGCCTGACTCATATTGGATCTCAATGTTTTGGCGCTCTTGCAAAGTCTCTAGCGTGGCAGGTCTGCCATCAGCTAAAAGAGTTTTAATTCTGCCGACAGGTGAAGAATAACCACCACCATGGACATTCAAGTCCTGGCCCGGAATCACTTTGTTATTTGTGTCCACGATACGCGCCGTAGAGAACGTCACGTGGATCACTTCGCCAACTTCATTATAGATAACTTTCGTCAACACGCCCTCAACCGCATTCTTTTCTGTTTTCAAGCGGATCGTGTTTTTATTTTCGATGGCTCTGTTAAACAATGCAATTGGTGTTACTGTTTTTGCATGGCTTGAAGGGAACCATTCTTCCCAGTCCTTAATTTTTACTGGATCTTTTTGCAAAAGCTGTTTTTCAAGCGGCATACGCTCTGTCCAGAACTGTGTTAGAACTTGTTGCGCTTTGCGCGTAGTCTCAAGCCACTTCGTGTAACCTGGATCCTGTTTCGCATTGGATTTATGCCACAAAAATGTATAGTACACGGCCATTCCACTTTCGTGGTGATTTAAGAACATACTTGGAGTCAAAGGCACACCCACGTCATGATGAGTATAGAAGTGATAGTGCTCCACCGCAGCTTTTAAGTTTGCATCTGCGATTTGATTTTTCATCACAAGATACTCTGCCTGCCACTTTTGTTGCATTAGCGCCAAAGTCTCTTCTTGTTTTGGCGTTAAGTTTTGCGCCTTACGATAAGCATTTACCTTCATATAACGGTCAGCTTCGTGGCGCACGTCATGCATCCAGAACAATCCGCCTGGACGATTAAAGCCGTCAGCTTCAACAGGGGTATTTGTAGCACCTAAGAAATGGATTTTATGAGGCAACACATGCATGAATGCTGAAGAACCTAAGGCATAGACTGATGGAATAATAACATATTCTAACGTGTCTTTACGCTCAAAAGCATCGCGGAATGGCAATTCTGCAACACGGAACTCGTGTGAGATCTTACCGCTGCGGACCTGCAAGATCGGGCTGCCCTTCGTTTCATACAAGCGTAACTCGCCTTCGATATTCAGTCGACGGTAACCATGCATGACCATGTCGATATACTTAGCTACTTGATAGTAGTTATTTAATTCTTTGAATTGGAAGAAGCCACGAATGCGAGAGTAGTAATACAAAGTATAAACCGTATCGCGGTACGGATAGTTGTTTGATTCAACCATGAGATCGATGTCTCTTTGGACATTCTTTACGTATTGCAGTACCTTGCTGATCGTTTCAACTTTCTTAGAACGATCTCCTAAAATTCTCATCGAAGCTTTGTGAGCTAGGCTGCTTTTCGCCGTTTGCAATTCTGTGACTAAATCCAAACGGAACTTTTCTAGATCCGCGCGGATTTCTTTCATTGTTGGGGCTGCTTCTGGGAAATTAAATAAACGTGGGTCTTCCGGAGTGATGCTTTTTTGTTGTTCAAAGCGATCTTTCATTGTTTTAACAAAAGCCTCTGGATCTTTAAAGACAAAATCTAGTGAAGCATAACGTTTAGCCAAGATCGCATTACGCTCTCTGTAATTTGCTTCGAGAGCTTCACGCACTGGATCTTTTGTGGCAACCACCTTAACCGCTTCTGCAGGCTTCGCCATTACGAGCTGTTCAACAGTTGAAAAAACTTCGGAGCAAAGTGGAGCTGAAGCAAATGCCAACGGTGCAGTGAAGTAAACCGCAGCAGCTAAAGTTGAAGCCAAAATCCAATTGTATGATTTGTTTTTCTTTTCCATAAACCTTGCGCTTACAAGGTTTGGACCAAGCCATTATACGGGTATAATCTTGCTTGGCTGTCTAAGGAATTTACACGAGACGATATTAAGCTAATAATACCGGGGGTTTATATTGTAATCGCAAAGGACAAAGGATTTGGCAACGGAGTGCCGTGTTCATTATTGATTTCAAGATGTCGGCGCAGACCATCCCAGTGAAAATCACTGAAACAAAAGGCTTTAAAGCTTCTTGCGGTTCTTTTAATTAAATCTGCTGAGCTACAACAGCGAAGGAAAAGGATCTAAATTTTTTAGGTCCTTTTTTATTTTTTAATTTCTAGCAATTGTGTGGAAGCTTCTTTGATCCATTTAAGGTAGGGATAAATATTCACGTACTGACCTCGATCAGTGCATTTGTCAAAATCGGCCGGAGCATTTGTAGGAAAGGTGACGCCAGCAACGACGCCGACGACATAGGTTTCATTATTTACGTTTATCATTGCCGGTCCGCCAGAGTCGCCAAGGCAAATTCCGCGTCCCTTTTTTTGGTCCACCTCAAAAAACTGCGCTGTTGATTTATAGTTGATCACATCTAAATTCGTGGCGCGCAAAACACCTCCGTCAGAAACGTGGCCCGCGCGACCGCTGGTATCCCCGTATCCTGCGGCTTGGATAGATTGCAATTGAAAGGGTTCTCCCGGTTCAGGAAGCTTAAGGATTGTGACTTCCTTAGGAAGATCTGCAGGCAACCGCAACAAAGCCAGGTCGACATCCTGAGACTTATAAGCTCCGTGAATCGCCAGGTAATCGGCTTGGAAATTCACAAACTCTCCACCAGCTACGGGTATCGAAACCATGTATTTTTCGGCTTTTCCATCGCGGAGGCAGTGGGCCGCCGTTAAGATGATTCGCTTTGAAATGGCCGCACCGGTGCAGTTAGCGCTTTCCCGCGTGGTCAAGGTTCCCTTATTCGTCTTAGTGACAGCGGTTTTGGTGACAGTAATGATCTGCAGGGCTTTAGAAGTCAAAGGGTGCTCAAACGGAACGGGGTTTCCGCCGCCGACGATGCCCGTGCCTGTGTCGGTTTCAAGTTCCAACGAGTGGTGACTCGCTTCTTGGCAGGCTGTAAAGAATAGAAAAATTAGCACCCAGTATTTCATAAGGAATCAGCCTTGCGAGAGGCATTCCATGCTAGGGACCGATAGAAAGTATTTGAGGTGAAGGGGCCGTCAAAAAGTTAGGCACGGGCCCCTAAATGGGCCCTGATAAATATTTAGAGGGAGGTTAATTCTGCTCTTCCTTTTCAATCGAAGTACGCAGCAAAGTCTTAATATTATTTTTACGTGAAGCCGGGCCACCCAACATTGATTTGAGTTGATTGTGCACCGACGGATCGTTGATCAGCGCGCCCAAGGTGCCTTGGCCTTTATCAATTTTAGTCAGAATAGAATCCAACTTGTCGATGGATTTTGAAAGTTTGCCGCCGCCATCTTTTTCGTTGATCTGGGCGACAAAGGTTTGCGCCTCTTTGCTTGTTTTGTTTAAGTTGGCGCTGGCCGTTTCAAGATTTCCCATGATTTTTCCCAGGCGATTTTCGGCGTTCACAGATTTGGTGATCTTGTGAAGTTCGTCGATGATATCGAAAATTTTGTCGGCCTCTTTGCCGCGCTCGCCAATGATCCCGAACAGGTCCGAAGCTTTTGCCACTTCAAGCACATCGCCCTCTTTAACGACTTCGCCTTTAATGTCAGAAGGAATGATAAAGACGAATTTGTCCCCCAAAGCACCTTGTGTGCGGATCTCGACTTCCGATCCTTGACGGATCTTGTGAATGAAATTTTCGTTGATGCGCATTTTTACGTCCAAGGCATTTTTCTCTGACAGGAATGTGATCTGTTCCACGTTCCCGACTGTGACCCCTGAAAGGGACACGACGCTGCCTTCAGATAAACCTTGCACTTGCTGGAAGTGGGCGTGAATGCGCACATAGCTGGTGAAAAGGGCTTTATCAGCGCCAAGGAAGAAAATAGATCCCAGAATAAGCAGGGTGCCTGCGGCGATAAAAATTCCGACTTTCATTTGGGTGCTGACGTTGGATTCCATTAGGCACTTTCTCCGTTGATAAATTGGCTCATTGCCCCTGGGGGTTCTTGGCGAAGTTTGTCGATAGTATATTGTTCGCTGATGCGACCATTTTGCAGCAGTGCCACTTTGTCGCAAACGGCGTAAACCGTCGGCATATCATGCGTTACCAAAATTGAGGTCACGCCTTTTCCTTTTAAATTTAAAATAGATTCTTGAATGCGTTTGGTGTTGTAGGGATCAAGACCTGCTGTGGGCTCATCGTACAAAACCACTTCCGGATGCATCATCATGGCGCGAGCAAGACCCACGCGCTTTTGCATCCCGCCAGAAAGATTGCCGGGCAAGGTCTTTTCTGAACCTTCCAGGCCGAACTCTTGCAGTTGTTCCATGATTTGTCTGTGAATTTCTTTTTCTGAAAAGCCGAAGTGTTCACGTAATGGATAAGCTAAGTTTTCAAAGACCGTCATCGAGTCAAATAAAGCACCACCTTGAAAGGCGTAGGCAACCTTTTTGCGGATCTCGACCAGTTGGCGTTCGCGCATTGGCACAATATCAACACCATCAATAAGGATTTGCCCGCGTTCTGGTTTTTCTAAACCGACAAGGCTGCGCAACAAAACGCTCTTCCCCGTGCCAGATCCACCGATTAAGCCCAGGCATTCCCCTTTGCGCACAAAGAAGCTCACTCCTTGATGGACTTTTCTTGATCCAAAGGATTTGTGAAAATCTATGACTTCGATAAAACCTTTTTTTTCACTCATATCATTTTCTCGAAGATCCAAAAGAGTTTAGACAAGAAGAAGTCACCCACGACGATAAGAATCGAAGAGGTCACGACTGCCTTGGTTGTGGCAATACCGACTTCTTTGGTTCCATTCTGAACGTTCAAGCCAAAATAACAAGATGGAACCGCGATAAAAAGAGCAAAGAAAAATGATTTACCAAATCCCGACAAGTAATCTTGGATGCTTGACGTGCTCATAATTTTTAAAAAATAGAAATTCGGATCAAGATTCAATTCAACAGCGCCCACGATCAGGCCTCCTAGGTTGCCGACGATGTTTGCCAAAGTCACTAGCATTGGTAATGTGATCAAACACGCCAACACTCGAGGGATCACGATTTTTTTAATCGGTGAGGTGCCCAAAGCGCGAATCGCATCCACTTGTTGTGTTACGACCATACTGCCGATTTCGCTGGCAATACCGGCCCCCACGCGAGCCGCAAGCATAAGACTTGTGAATACGGGTCCCATCTCACGTAAAATAGTCACGGCTAAAAGTTTCGGGACATACAATTTGCCGCCAAACTTTTCTAAGCCCAGACCAAACTGCAAGGACATCACCATTCCGATACTCATCGCGGTGATCACGATCAGGGGCAAGGAACGCATGCCGATTTGATAGATTTGTTCAGAAACCAAACGCCAGTAAAAACGGCCTTTAAATAGTTCGCGAACGACGTCGCGGAATAACAGACCGACTCCGCCTATGAACAGCAGTATTTCTTTTAGAAAAACTGTAAAGGGCAAAGCCAAATTATTCATTAAGGTGCCTTGAAGTTATTTTTGAAATTTTCAAAAGCGCGTTCTTCCGCGGCAAATTGTTTTTCTAGACCACCATAGCTCAAAGTGTAATTGCAGCCGTTTTTCTTAAAGACCAATAACGAGACTCGGACGGGCACGCCATCCAAAGTTCCAGAGGCTGTCGAAGATCTTGCCGCACGTCCATTAAACGAAATGCCGTCATTCACCACGACCTTTAAGTCATTCAAAGAACTTAAGGACTCTGTTTCCAACTGTTGCAAAGTGGGTTCAGACGTTGCGCCACAATCTGAAAGATATGAAATAGTGTTGCCAGTTTTAGAACTGATCCACGCTTTATCGTAAACGCCGTCTTTGAGTTCTTTGAAATCTGAACCCGGTGCAGTCCATACGACATCCTTTGCAGGTTTGGATTTCCCGCCAGGCAGTTCGATGGAGACGCAGCCCCCAATAAGTAAACTCGTGATGCAAACAATGGTGTGGTTTCTCATAGCACCTATCTATCGGAAATTCCGAACGGAAAGCTCAGTCTGGAAATGTCAAAACAAGACCAACGTCTCTGTCATGAGTTTGTCGGCCCTGCCAGAATTTCTATGAAACATTTTGCCCATCTTGAACATATTTGCCAATGGAGTAATGCGAGGCATGGCACCGTATGTGCATCAGCACAATGAAGGGAAATCAGAAGGTTCAAGGAGTGAACACTTTGAAAGTAATATTATTGGCAGGATGCCTGTTCTTTGGTCTAGCTTCGGCCCATGCGGCAAAAGTGAATGGCGTGATTAATTTTCAGGGCGACACTGTTCATCTTGAGTTAATGGGCCAGCAAAATTGGGACTACGACGTCAAACGTCTAGATATCAAAGGTCAGCCCGTTGTGGAAATGACCGTTCCGGCGTTGGACGAATCAACAATTAAATCTTTGAATTCTTTTAAGAGTGAATTTGTAAAAAGCGTTAGTGTAAATGCTCAAGGTCCAGATGGAAAATCTGTGATTCAATTTTCTATCGCTGGTGAAGAGATCGAAACTTTTGATTACCTGACGGATCAACCATCGCGTTTGATCATGGATTTTTATATCAATCCCAACAGCAAGGCCGCAAAAATCAAAAAGCCCGCAGAGAAAGCGCCCACTCAGTTGGTGACGGAACTGCCGCCAAAAGAACTGCCAGCTAAAGATGCGAAACCAGTGACGAAAGTAAAAACAGCCACCAAAAGAACTCCGGCGACAGCGGA
>CAMLMF010000041.1 GCA_946480995.1 uncultured Bdellovibrio sp.
AAGGAGTGTTCGCAGCCCCCGCAAAAACCGCAACAAACCCCATGCCTGCCAGTAAGCTTGAAGGAAGGGGAAGCAGCCACGCCAAGGCATTCCCAAGAGTTGCGCCAATAAAAAATAACGGAGTGACTTCGCCACCTTTAAAGCCAGCACTTAAAGTGATGAGTGTAAAAATAATTTTTAAGGCAAAATCATATGCTGGAACTGGCCCCAGAAAAGTTTCCTGAATGACTGGAATGCCTAAGCTCAGATAGCGGTCCGTTTTTAGAAGTACGGAAAGTCCCACGATCATGGCGCCTCCGCAAAAAACTCTGATAAAGGGCGACTTAAATAACCTCTTCAAGATGTGGGTTAAGCGGTGCATGCCAGAAGAAAAAAGGCCTGCGCAAAGTCCAAAGGCAATTCCTGCGACGATAGCGCCGAAAATATTTATTACTGAAAGTGGTGGGATAAAAGAAATCAAATACAGAGTGTGGTGAATTCCCCAGGCAAGGCACACGCGATCAGCGACGATCGCCGCGGTAAAGCACGGAAGCAAAGCTTGATAGCGTAAGCGCCCCACAAATAAAACTTCCAATCCAAACAAAGCGCCAGCTAACGGGGTTCCAAACACCGAGGCAAAGCCTGCCGAAATACCTGTCATTAAAAGGATCTTGCGTTTTTCTTGGTTTAAGCGAAAAAGCACAGTCAGCTGGTCCGCAAGGCTTCCACCCATTTGCACGGCTGTTCCTTCGCGTCCGGCGGAGCCACCAAAAAGGTGGGTCACCAATGTTCCCAATAAAACCAGGGGAGTCATACGCAGCGGAATTACTTTTTGTGGGTTGTGTATTTCTTCAATTAAAAGAGTATTTCCACCCTCTACGCTCTTGCCATAACGACGATACAGCCAAGCGATTCCGAGTCCTGCAAATGGCAGTAAATAAAGCAACCACGGATTTTGTAAACGAGTTGCCGTGACGAAATCGAGAGATGCTAGGAAGAACGCTGAAGCGCTGCCCGCGACGACGCCGACAAGGGATGCGATGGCCACCCAAAGAATCAAATCAGGAAGAAAGCGAAAAGAAGAGCGAATATTTTTGGGTAGTACTGCAAAACTCAAAAAAATCCCTCCTGATCTTTAGGATACGAGGAGGGATTTTAGACGCAAGATATTTTTACGGATTCAAATAGCGTCGGATAAGAAGGAAGACTTCTTTTTTGATCGCTTGTTCGCGCTCTGGACCTTGGGGGCCAAGAAGAGCGAGTTGTAAGATGTTATTAAAGCAGCTGACGATAAACAGCGCCATCATCTCACGATCGCGACCCGGAATTGGAGGCATATGGGCTAAAACCGCTTTTTGATAGTGTTCAAAGAACACGCGGCGAGTATCCCAATAATCCAACATTCCTTGCACGCCTTGCAAAGCCGTTCTTAACGGACGGTTGTCGTGAAAGCGTGTGAAGCCGATATCGATGAATGCGTGGACTTTGGAATCCAAGTCAGTGACTTGAAGTTTTGCCAAGTTTTCTTCGATATAGACCAAGTCTTTTTGTAACAAGTCATCGATCACCGCAGCGACGATGGCTTCTTTATTCGCGAAAAACTGATACAGGGAACCAATACTCACGCCGGCCATTTCGGCAATCTTGTCTGTCGTGATTGCGTTGTAGGGCTCTTGGACTAAAAGACGTGAACAAGATTCGACGATGCTTGCGACCGTTTCTTTGGAACGCTTCTGCACCGGAATTTTCAGCATGTAACGCTTCTCCGGATTTGTATGACCCATAGATGCAGCACCCATAAAGTCCTCCTTTCGAGGCTTATAACTTTGCTCGTATTCATATTCGGCCTTTAGGTCGCAATATTCAATACTAGGGTGCAAAGTATTATTTAGTAGTACTCCGGTCCCTCCCGGAGGTACGCTTTAACAGAACTTTAACAGTATTACAGAGAATTAATCATTTTTCCAGTACATTACGCCAAAACAATGAACATTACTGGGTTGCAATCAAAAACCTGCGAAAAAACGCAACAATCACGGGTATTTGCGCGGGCTCGACCAAACATTACAAATGAATCTCGTAATATTCTTCACACATTTCTAACAAGAGAAAGCTAATTTTTGATGTTTTTCGGCAGACCTTTCCCGTTTCTATGTCAAAGATGAGGTCTTAAGAACTTCGTGTGACGCGTGACACATGCGTATATTTTTGTCGATCCTCACATTTCATCAGCCGCCCAAGCGGGGTGGAAAAATAAGTGCGAATCATGATCCACGTCATCGACGCCGCGATCGGAAAGTCGCAATATGTTTTCAAGTGGAGGCCATCGTGTCTGGGATTGAAGCAAATAAGCAGTATATGGTGCTGGGTGAAAAATTAGGTCTGTGTGTGAAGAGCTTAGATAAACGAGTTCTTTATCAAAACGAAAACTCGATCAAGACCTGTGGTTCATTGCAAGGGCAAGTGTGCACGAAGGCGTGCATGGAACTCTATCATCAGATTGAAGAGTGTTCCGCCGTTTCTGAAGGTATGAAGCTGTTTAAAGCGACAGAGATCGATGGGAACAAAGTGGATGCTTTGATTGTGAATGATGGACAACAGATAACAACCTTGCTGTATCCACTTGGTGAAGATCAAGAAAAATTCAAAAAACAAGAGTTGTTCTTTAAAGAGCGTGGCCTGACAAAAAGCGAACTGCGTATCATGCAAATGGTGATGCAGGGAATGACCAATGCCGCGATCGCAGAAAAGTTATTTATCTCCAAAGCGACCTTAAAAACGCACTTAAATAATATCTATAAAAAACTGCCAGCATCAATGCGCCCGTCGCAAGTCCGCGCCTAAGGCGCGGCTTCGATAAAGGTGTCTTCGGTTTTATCGTAAAAATGTCGGGTGATAACATACACTGGACATGTTGCTTTGCGAACCACGTTGCGCGTATAGCTGCCTAAGATGGCCGCACTTAAAGGGCCACTCTGTGCTTCCATGACGATCAAGTCAGTCTCATGGGTTGTCACAGCGTCGATAATAAGATCATCAATAGGTCTAAAGCTGCTATCGATAAAATAGTGCGCGTTCACACCTTCGCGCTTGGCCCATTCAAGCCACAATTGGGCCTTCATTGATTGATGTTCTATTTGGTGTTCAATCACTTGGTCTAACGTTAGCATTTGTCCTTGGTAAGTGTACACCCGCGGGCGTGTATCAATATCAAAAAGTCCTTCTAACGGCCGCGTTAGCGCATGTAAAAGCAAGACTTCGGCCTTTAAATTTTTCGCCAACCGCAAAACGTGGCGGAAGTTTTCCTTCGAGTGTTCGCCAAATTCAGTGGGGTAGACAATTTTTTTCGGAGAGCCCGTTTTTTTAGTGTGATATCCAACAACACAGACGGGGATTTCCGATTGCAACAGCAGGCTTTCAGCAAAGCTCCCTAGCAAAAACCTTTGAAATCCTTGCCGCCCGTGGCTGCCCACCACAATGAGGTCGGTGCGTGAATAGGCGGCATAATCAGAAAGGGCTTCGGCGGCACCGGCATGGGAAGGGGCCGAGTGTGGAATTACTTTTGGCTCTTTTAAAAAAGGCAGATTGTAATCCGCAAGCATTTCTTTAAAAAGGGACTCTGCCGTGCGTGAGTGATCCGACACCCAAGCAGGGACTTCATAGGTTGGCAGTATGATTTCATTTTCGCGCAGAAGATACAGTGGCTCAATGTCGGCCCCAGTTTCTTCATAAAGATGGGTTATGTATGCCGCCATCTTTTCGTTGATTTCTTTATTGTCTTCAAAAGCATCTACGGCCCAGACAATTCTCATAAGGACCTCCCATGATTAAGTCTGAAATCATTTTGCTAAGTTTTCATTAGACTTTGAAGATTTGGAGGTCGCCTCTGTCGGGATACATGATTTTACCTGACTAAGATTACGGCGCTGTAAAAAAACAAAACCCCCACGTCTTACCAGAGGTGGGGGTTTTAAAAATAGACGAAATATCAAAAACTAGTTCGGCACTCCCGCTGGGTTGCCTTTGGCCAAAGCTTCTTTTTGTTGCAGCTTTTCTTCGGCCTTTTCCACTTCCAAGATGTATTTCTTCGTTGCGGCAGGAAGCTCATGCCACATCTTAATTGAAAGGAACAAGCCCATCACTGCAAACGGAATCAAGAATAATGGCCAGAAGTGCCAGTCTTTGTGTGACAGGTAGCCAATCGCCAGGGACTGAATGCCTGAACCCAAGTACACGCAACCGTCAACGATGCCTGATGCCGTCGCTGTCATCTTCTTACCTCCGAAGTCAGCCGCCGCTGTTCCGGACATCAAGGAGTGAACCCCGATCACAGTCAAAGTGATCATAATCGCTGCGATCCCTGTGATGGTTGGATTTTTCATCAAAGAGAACGTCATGATGATCAATAGGACGATCATGATAAAGTTATTGATCGCAGCCGGTGGTCCACGGCGTGATTGGAACAGGCGATCTGAGATCATCCCTGCAGCAAAGCCCCCGAAGATGCCCGTCATGCAAAGCAATAAGCCCCAGTTTTTGATAAAGAACTGAGATCCTTCAAAGAAGACTGGGTTCGTGTCTTTGGTTTCATGGGCAAAGACCAAATACCACTGCATGATACCATTGCGCAGAACGCCCGAAGTAAAGTCGACCAAGGCGATCGTGATCATCACAGGGTTTGTGAAGATCTTTTTTAGCATAAAGCCGATAGAGATTTTAAGATTTGAATCGTCTTCGCCGGGCTCAGAAGAAGCGTCAGCTGTATCGAAGTCATCAAAGTTAGCTTCTTTAGGAGAGTCTTTCAAAAGTACGAAGTCGATCAGCGCCCAGCAGATAAGTAAGAAAGACGGAATTAAGAACACCAACCATGTGGCATTCGTTGTTCCCGTGTCGATGGCAAAGATGTGTTGAATGAAGCTTTGGAAGGCAGTTTTTGTGCCTTCGATGTGCAAATTCGAAGCTTCAACAATGGCTTGGCCCCAGTCGAAGGCAAAATAGACCCCGAATGAAATCAAAGTGCCGAAGATAGCTCCGAAGACGCCGCGTTCACGTACGTGGAACCAGTATGCTTTTACTTTGATAATGGAAACCGCACCGTAACTTTGGAAGAACATATTCAAAGAGAACAAGATTGAAAACGCGACAACCATGTTGGTTTTTAAGCGACCCATCATATACAGATAAGTGGCTCCGCCCATCATCAGATTCATCAACGCAGAACCCAGGGCTGCAATGATAATCCCTTTTTTTCCGCCGATCTTGTCAACGATAGGGCCGTTAAGAAGGAATGAAAGACCGTAAGTGATCGTGCCGGCTGCGAAGATTAAACCAAACTGTTCTTTGGTCATCATGTCGCCCAAGGCGTTCTTAGAGACGTTCAAGTTGTATCGGCCCATGTAAAGGAAGGCGTAAGTCATGCCCAATGGGAACCAGTTCACGAAACGACGGAACATGAACTTGCGTGAGTGTCCTAGAGGGTTATTTTTAAAATACAGCGTGATTACCGCCGCAAGACATAACCCGACAAGAAAAAGTGCCATGGAGCCTCCGATAAATTTTTCGAGAAGCTAATAGATAAATGAACTGATGGCAATGAAAGAGCCGCTATTTCCTCAGGAGTTTTTTCAGGATTCTGTCAAGACGACGCAACACATTCGGTGTCCGAAAAAAAACTTCCTAAAAAATCAGCATTTTTCACTCGTAAACACGGCAGATTGTGATCCCCTGGTTAGGAAACGATGCAAAAACTACATGAATTTTTGCTCAGAGTCCGCTCAATTGATTCGGCATTCATGCATAAGCAAAACTTATGGAAAGTCTAAATATTATCTGTTTGTGCTTATAGGTCGAGGGCGATATGTTGGTTTTCAGAAGGAGAGACAAGATTTCTCCTCACACTCTCGGTAGAGTGCCCGGACCGTCCAGGTCCCCAAAAAAAGCAAATGCCGTAATCGCGGCTTCACAAATCCCACCTTAAAAGCCCACCTAACACACTCTACCGAAACTTGCGCGCGCTATCGACGCGATGCTACTTTCAATAACATGTCATTTAAATACTTTCCCCTCTACGAAAAGCAAAAAGATAAAACCCAATACAAGAAGATCTCGTCTGACCACGTGCGCGTGGAAAAGTTAGGCGACAAAGAAGTTCTTGTTGTCGCGCCAGAAGCTTTAGAGCTGATTGCGCAAGAAGCCCTTAGCGATGTGTCGCACTTGCTGCGTTCTAGTCACTTAGAAATGCTTGAAAAAATTCTGCAAGATCCTGAGGCGTCTCCGAACGATCGCTTCGTTGCGGTGGACCTGTTAAAGAATGCGGTGATCGCAGCGCAAATGGAATTCCCATCTTGTCAGGACACCGGCACAGCCATTGTCGTCGGAAAAAAGGGTGAGCGGGTATTTACCGGATTCGATGACAAAGAGTTTCTTTCAAAAGGAATTTTCAATACCTATCAAAAACGCAATCTGCGTTTTTCGCAAATGGCGCCTATTTCATTCTTTGAAGAAAAAAACACGGGCTCTAATCTGCCAGCACAAATTGATATCTATTCCGAACAAGGCGAAGAATATAATTTCTTATTCATGGCCAAAGGCGGCGGCAGTGCCAATAAATCTTATCTGTACCAAAAAACCAAAGCCGTTTTAAATCCACAAGGTTTTGAAGCTTTCGTGAAAGAGACCTTAAACTCTTTAGGAACTGCGGCGTGTCCGCCATACCACTTAGCCTTCTGCGTGGGTGGTACTTCGGCTGAAGAGACTTTGAAAATCGTAAAATACGCTTCAACCGGCTATCTTGATGGCTTACCAACTTCAGGCAATGAGGGCGGCAGAGCTTACCGTGACCTGGAAATGGAAAAACAAATCGAGCAGTGGGCGCGCGAAACAGGAATTGGCGCACAATTCGGTGGCAAATACTTCGTGCACGATGTGCGTGTGATTCGTTTGCCTCGTCACGGTGCTAGCTGCCCGATCGGCGTGGGTGTCAGTTGTTCAGCCGACCGAAATATCAAAGGCAAAATCACCCGCGACGGTATTTTCTTGGAGCAGTTAGAGCTGCATCCAGAACAATACTTACCGAATCATTTGCAAAATGCCGAAGCGGAAGCGATCTCGATTGATTTAAATAAACCCATTCAAGAAACGCTAAAAATTCTTTCTGCTCAAAAAGTCGCAACCCGCGTGATGCTAAACGGTCCGATGATAGTGGCGCGAGATATTGCGCATGCGAAGCTCAAAGAAAAAGTCGATCGCGGCGAGGGTGTACCGGAATACTTCAAAAACTACGCAGTCTATTACGCAGGTCCGGCGAAAACGCCGAAGGGTTATGCTTCTGGCGCCTTCGGTCCAACAACCAGCGAACGCATGGATCCTTATGTGGGCACATTCCAAAGCTTGGGCGGCTCGATGATCATGCTAGGCAAGGGGAATCGCAGTCCGCAAGTCACTGAAGCTTGTAAGACCTATGGGGGCTTTTACTTGGGCTCCATAGGTGGACCTGCGGCACGCTTAGGTAAGGAGTGTATCACGAAAGTAGAAGTCTTAGATTTTCCAGAGCTGGGAATGGAATCGGTATGGAAAATCGAAGTCAAAGATTTCCCAGCGTTTATTATCGTTGATGATAAGGGTAACGATTTCTTTAAATCATTTATCCGTAAATTGTAATTTTCTAAGCCGCTTTTAAAGGCGGCTAGAATTTTAGTTATCCGCAATTTCAATCACCGGTGCTGTGTTTTCTTTCAGCAGCAACGGGCTTAGACCCACGAATAAATTCATAATCACCGGACCAATAATCAAGCCCGGTAAGCCCATCATAATGATGGCACCGACGACGCAGGTGAAGCCTACGATGGGATTCACGTCGTTGTCTTTGCCGACCATAAATGGTTTTAAGACATTGTCGATGCTGCCGGCGATAATCGCTACGATCGTCATGCCGATGCCAGCACCCGTGCGATCACCCACGAAAGCCATGATCGCAAGCAAGAAGCCTACGGGGGCTGCGCCAATAACTGGAATAAATGAAACGAAGAAGGTCGCAGTTAGTACCAACCAGAAATCACCTTCGCCGAAAATCAAACTGCCAATGCTGACGACACCAGCTTGGATAAGGCCGATAATTAAAGTTGAAAACAAAGTCGACTCGCAACCACCTTTAGTAATTTCGACAATTCTTTGCGTCGTCTCTTCTTTAAAGGGACTGTACTCATTCGCCAGGGATCGAATCACAGAGGCTTTAACCAATAATGCCACTAAGACCAAAAGAAAGACAAAACTTGCAAGTAAGATCGCTGGCAATTGCGCCAGGATGTCGCTAGAAAAATTAAAAATGATTTCTCCGCCACGGCGTAAGACATTATCCATCATGCCGCGGGCAGGACCCGCTAAATCTGTGCCGACGGTCTTTGAAACCTTACTCAAAATTTCTAGGACTATTTCTTTTAAATGCTGAAACTGTGCGCTAAGGCGTTCTTGCCCCGGTTCTCGCGGCGCACTCATGTGCACGGCAATACGATAAATCGCCAAGGTGATAGGAACCCAAAAAATGGCGAGCCCTGCAAAAACCGTCAGACCAATGGAAGTGCTGCGACTTTTCTTAATTTTTTTACTGAGGCGATTGATAAAGTCTTCCAATCCCAAAGCAAAGATGGCCGCGATGACAATCGGGACTAAAAAAGGCAGGTTGATGTACAGGAATAGCGCCGTTAAAACACCTAAGATAACCCAACGAGCCCACTCTGCCTTTGATTTAATCGCATCTAACATTGCGTTAAGCCTTTAGTTCTAAATTAATTTTCAACTTCGCAAGACATACGCACATCAGAGCGACAGCTCACCCAGGTGCCATTGTGATTGGGTGGCAGGTAGCTTGGGTTGCAATAGTCACTGTAAAAAGCCGTGTAAGTGATTGCGCGGCCGCGCTCGTTCAGTTCGCAGTACCAGCGCGCATTACGTTCCGCTTCGCTGCGCGCTCGGCGCTTAGAATCGTCAATGCAAAAGTAGCTTGCGGTGGGATTGCAATAAGTATTGTCCGATCCAGATCCGCTCACTGTAATTGTGCGCACGGCGTGGGCCGAAATTGAAATAAAAGATAACGAAAGCAGAGAAAGAATAAGTGTTTTCAAAGAAGCCTCCTGCACTATTAATCAACGCACAGTTTAAGTGAGGAGGCAATATGTAGGTTTTCAAGGACAGAGCGTCAGGCTTAACCTTGAGTTAAAAACTGCACGCCAAGCTCTTGGCTTTCGTCCTTTTCGTTCCAGCGGGCCCAGCGCACTTGGCCTTCGACAGAGATGTATTCACCCTGCGGATTCTGATACGTTAAATTCACGAAATCTTTCTTGCTGTAAAAACGCGTCTTCACTTTCAAGCAAGATCCATTCAGCGAGATATTTTCAAATTGTCCACCCATGATCGGCTGAAAGTTTTTGTTTTCACTTCCGAGCGGCAACATCGAGGGACTTAACATTGTGTTCTGTTCAATGTTTTCACGCTTATCTTGGCGCAGCTCAAGCTGTTTGCCCTCTAAATAAGCTAAAATATCTTGGCGTAAATGGGCTTCTTCGGTTTTCCATAAGACGATAAAGTCTTTATGGTTTTTAAGTTTCACCCGCATGGATGACGACAGCTCGTTCACTACAAAAAACGTCTTTAAGTTTTTCGTCGTTCGTTGCAGATAAGAGTACATGTCATAGTGGCGAGCTTCTAAGAAGGGCAGAAAGACCACCACAATCTTTTCGGCCTTATCGTCAGTTAAGGAATTGCTCAGTGAGTTTTTCAGATCGTAAGGATTTTCAACTATCGTGCAGCTGAAATTTTTCTCGTCCTTAAGTTGTGCTGGTAATTTTTGGATCCCCGTTAAAAATATTTGTGTGTTCATGTCTTTGTTCCCCCCATGCTTTTTAGTAAAGCAAAGTCAGAGCCAACCCCAGACATGGCTAAGGTTTCCTAGAGGTGGAAATCGTTATACACCTGACTAGGAAACCTTAACACTGTTAGAAAACGCGTCTCAAAGTGAGATTTACTGAGCTGGTAACGACGGGGTGCCTTTAGAAGGTTTAATAACACCGTCATTCCAGTGTGGCAAATCGACCCCTAAAGCTATTTTTAAGACATCGTTCACATTTTCGACGAAATGAAAACGGATGTCCTTACGAATTTCTTCAGGGATCTCTTTCAGATCACGTTCATTCTTCGTACACATTAATACCTCACGCACTCCGGCTCTGTGCGCGGCGATCACTTTTTCTTTGATCCCGCCGACCGGCAGAACACTGCCGCGCAAAGAGATTTCGCCCGTCATCGCCAACTTCGGATTTACTGGCTTATTCAACAACAGCGAAGCCAAAGAAGTCAGCATCGTCACACCGGCCGACGGTCCATCTTTCGGGATGGCTCCGGCAGGGACGTGGACGTGCACGTCTTTTTTCGCAAAATCCAATAATGGATCCAGCAGCGGCAAGCGTGATTTTAGTAACGTCAATGCGATCTTCACAGACTCTTGCATGACATCACCCAGTTGCCCGGTCAGCAGCAATTGTCCTGTGCCGTTCATCTGTGCGGATTCGATAAATAAAATATCGCCACCGACGGGCGTCCACGCAAGACCGGTTACCACTCCTGGCGGCAAGACACTTTCAATCATATCGGCCGAGAATCTTTCTGAGCCTAAAATTTCTTCTAGATCCCTTTCATTCACCACCAACGTTGGATTTTCTGTCTTCGCGGCTTTTAAGCTCATAAACTTACAAATCGTTGCGATCTTTCGTTGTAAATCCCTGACGCCAGCTTCGCGCGTGTAGTGAGTTAAAAGCTTTGTAAACGCTTCATCCGTGATTGTTAAGTTCACGCCTTCCAAGCCGTGCTCTTTAATCTGTTTCGGCCACAAATATTTTTGCGCGATCTGTTTTTTCTCTTCAACTGTATAGCCGTTGAGGTCCACAACTTCCATGCGATCTAAAAGAGGCAAGGGGATGCCTTCTAAAGAGTTCGCCGTGGCAATGAAGAACACTTTCGAAAGATCAAATGGCGTATCCAAGTAGTGATCTTGGAACGTGGCATTTTGTTCTGGATCTAAAACTTCCAGCATGGCACTGGCAGGGTCGCCGCCGTAGCCCCGGGTCAATTTGTCGATCTCATCCAGGATAAAGACCGGATCATTTTCGCCGGCTTTTTTAATT
>CAMLMF010000042.1 GCA_946480995.1 uncultured Bdellovibrio sp.
TAATAGTGACCTGTCGGACAACCACGGGCACGGCACGCACGTTGCGGGAATCATCTTACAGAAGGCCAAATCAGCCCGCGTGAAGTTTATGATTTTAAAATACTATGATCCGGATAAGTCAGGTGATGAAAACTTGCTAAATACTGTCAAAGCCATTCGTTACGCAACGAAGATGAAGGCGGACATCATCAACTATTCAGGTGGCGGAGACACAAGAAGCCCGCTGGAAGAAGCTGCGATTCGTGACGCACAAAAAAAGGGAATTCTTTTTGTTGCGGCGGCCGGTAATGAGGGGCGCAATACCGACCGCATCGGCTACTATCCAGCGGGCTATCGATTAAGTAATATTATTTCAGTGGCAGCCATGGATGCGCGCAAGCGACTTTTGGCGACAAGTAATTATGGTTCGCAGTCGGTCGACATCGTCGCCCCCGGCAATCATATCTTGTCGTCTTTGCCAGGAGGTCGTTACGGCTATATGACAGGGACGTCGCAAGCCACGGCGTGGGTCACTGGCTTGGTCGCTTCGGTGCTTACGAACTCGGCAAAAGTGTGGACACCCGAAGAAGTCAAAAACGTTTTAGAGAAAAACGCCATCAAAGACAGCTTATTAAGCGATAAAATCCGCACGCAAGCGCGAATTTCAAGTCTGCAGGCGATGAACTAGTGCGCTAAGATTGCCAAGACGAAGGGAACCTCTTAGGCTTTACATATGAAGAAGCACATCCAGATATTCACAGGCCTTTTATTTTTAACTCTGCCCGCTTGCCTTGAAAACTCGCAAGCCAAAGACAGCGCGCCGGCACCGGCCCCTGTCGCGGCAAGTCCAGCCTGTGCCCATGATGATAAAACTTTTCGCTGTGTCGAGGTTTTAAAAAATTATGATGGCGATACGATCACTGTGAACATCCCGAACGTTCCTGCTCTTATTGGTAAAAAGATTTCTGTGCGGGTCTTTGGCATCGATACTCCGGAAGTAAAAACCAAGAACCAATGCGAAAAGGAAGCGGGCCGTATGGCGCGCAATTTAGTTGCCAGCACCTTAAAGAATGCCAAGTCGGTAGAGCTGCATAACGTCCAACGCGACAAGTATTTCCGCATCCTAGCTGATGTGATGGTCGACGGTCGATCGCTAAAGGACGTGCTTTTAAAGAACAATCTGGCCTATGCCTATGACGGTGGCACGAAACAGCACCCTGATTGGTGTAAAAGTTTGCGCCAACCAGCCAGCAAGTAAGTAATTATGAATCAGTACCAAAACGAAACGTGGTTCAAAATTTTAAGCAGCAAGGCACAAGAGCTTTATCCTAACTCTGACCCTGCCCATGATTTTTTGCATGTTCAAAGAGTCGTACAAATGGCTTATCGGCTTTGCCAATTGGAAAACGCCAACTGGAATGTTGTGATGCCAGCAGCATTCCTTCATGACTTTATTAATGTTCCTAAGAACGATCCTCGCAGAAAGATCGCCTCACGGCTCTCTGCCGAGGCGGCCACAGAGTATCTTAAGTCTATCAATTATCCCTTAGAGTATCTTGCCGATGTCGAGCATGCCATTGAGGCCCATAGCTATAGCGCCAACAAACAGCCTAAAACACTCGAAGCAAAAATTCTGCAGGACGCTGACCGCTTAGACAGTCTAGGCGCCATAGGCGTCGCTCGACTGTTTGCCACTTCGACACTTATGACCCGGCCCTTTTACAACGAACAAGATCCTTGGGCAAAATCCAGGGTTCTTGACGACAAGAGCTTTGCCATTGACCACTTTTATACGAAAATTTTGAAACTCGTTGATCTTCTTAATACGACAGCGGCCCAAGAAGAGGGCGCAAAGCGCCTAACTTTTGTAAAGACGTACCTAGAACAATTAAAACAAGAGATCTAACGAATCCTCACTGGGAGGACCGCAAGTCACTGCAAGCGCGAAAGGAATTTAGATTTTCTCGGCAATTCCCGCACTGCTGACAAATTCCTTCATCAAGTTTGAAAGCGCCTGGATTTTTTCCGGAGGCATCTTTAAAAGTGAATCCGTCATTTGCTCTTGCACTGTGCGTGGAATTTCGTTGAGCTTCTGCTCACCTGCAATAGACAAAGAGACAACGACACGTCGAGAGTCTTCTTGCGAAGTCGCGCGCAGAACAAGCCCTTGCTCTTCCAGTTTCTTGACCACGACCGACACCGAGCTTTGATGAGTCGTTGTACGATCCGCAAGATCGTTGATGGAAAGTCCGGGCTCTTCTTTAAGCTTCTTTAAAACGAAAATTTGCGCCGCACTTAAGCCAAGTTCTTTTTCGAACTGACTTGATGACACACGCAAAGCTTTAAAGATCTGACGAATGCAGTCCATCACTTCGCTAACTTCTGATCTGTATTTAGAAAACGAATCGTTATCCATGTTTTTATTTAGAACGATCCTCAAAAAACAAGCAACAGGATTATATATGCGCTCTCATACATGACCATTCGCGAATGACCGAAAAAAATTTATTTTGATTTTTTCAAAAAAAAATTAACCGCTAAAGTGATGTCACTTTGACATCACTTGCAAGACCAAAGCGTGCTCTTTCTGGAGCCTGAGAAAAATCAATTGCATACGAACGTAATGCGATGGCGTTGTCTTGCCATGCCTTTTTTGAACCATAAAGTGCGTCGCCAACGATAGGGAATCCATGGCGACTTAATTCAAATCGCAGTTGATGAGGACGTCCTGTCACGGGTTGTAAGTCCCACATCAACAGACCTTCCGCATTACACCCTAAGTACTCTGCCAAAGTAAGACTGTCCTTCCCTTGAGGACTTTCAAAGGAGCGTCTTTTCCCTCGAAGAATGCGTGATTTCCATGCAAATTTTTTCCCAATTTCAAGATCAATTTTTTCTCGTGAATTTTGAATTTGCGCTGGAATGTGCGCAAAATCCTGCGCTGTTGTCAGGGCCCGATAAGTTTTTTGTACAAGTTTTTTTTCAAACCACGCATTGGCGGCACGATGGGCTTCGACGGTTTTTGCGTACATCACCAAACCTGAAACTTCGAAGTCTAAACGGTGCACGGGATAGATTTGTGTCTTTAAAGAATCCTGCAATTCAGTGCCTAAACAACACCGCTCATCCTTGTCTTCAAAACGACTTGGTGTCGAAAGCACACCACTTTCTTTGTCACAAATGACGAAAAAATCATTCTGAAAAATAATGCGGATCATTTTTTATTTATGCCCACAAGGAAGATTTCTTTTGAAATTTTTCTAGTCGAGTCGGGCTTGACGGCCTCGCATTTATGGAAAGACTTCTTAATTTCTTCGCGCAACTTCGCGAAGTCATCACTGTGAAAGAGCTTACAAACAAAATGTCCTTCTTTTTTCAAGAATCGACGAGCCACATCCAACGCCAGTTCGCACAGCTCCATTGAGCGCGCCTGATCAGTCCCACGAATGCCCGTGGTCTTTGGTGCCATATCTGACATCACGATATCAAAGGGCGGGACAAAGCCATGCTCTTTAAAAATTTCCTCTAAGTTTAAGTCACGCAAGTCGGCCTGAATAAAGACGGCGTTATTCATCTTAACGTTGACCGGGCTTAGATCCACCCCCAGCACACGTCCCTTATCGCCCACTTTCTTCGAAGCGTACTGCGACCACGACCCTGGCGATGCGCCTAGATCCAAAACGATCTGGTTGGGTTTAAAGATTTTGAATTTCTGGTCGATTTCTTCAAGTTTAAAGACCGAGCGCGCCGCAAAGTTTTCCTGTTTGGCTTTTCGAAAATAGTGATCACGAGGATTGTAAGTCATATCACAGGGTTATCTAGGCAACAGACGACAAAGTCCATCACTTCTTTTTGCATTCCCATTTGCTTCTAAATATACTAAAAAAGATTCATTCTTTAAGGGAGTTTTGTGAGCCTCATTGCATCCATGACCATCTTTTTTATCGTTGTGACCATGATCTTTATCGCGATCGCGGTGTTTTTACCGGAATGGATGGGGATCACCGGCAAAAAAGCCAAAAAGATCATTGAGGAGCAACAGGAAAAACCCCTCACTCCCCCGAACACTTCTGAACCATCAGACACTTCAGATAAGAACTAAGGCGCCTGCGGGCGTGCTGGTTCCTTCACAAGCGCAAGCAATGCGCCTCCAGAGACGAATAAAATCAACAGTCCCAACATCCCCCAGCGCGAACTGCCGGTCACAGTGACGCCCACCGCGACCACTACGGGGCCCAAAATTGAAGCAAAACGACCGACCAGGTTGAATAAACCAAAGTACTCGCCACTTTCTTCTTTACGAATCATTCGGCCAAACAAAGAACGACTGAGAGACTGTACGCCACCCTGGAACATTCCAAGAACCATCGCAAGCACATAGAAGTGCCAAGCCTGAGTCATGCCTGTTGATAAGATAACGGTCACAGAGTACATCACTATGCACGCCAAGATTGGCAACTTGGTTCCCCAACGTCGGGTCACAACACCGAAATAATAAGCACATGGGAATCCGATAAACTGGGTGATTAATAAGGCTGCAATCAAATCCTTTGCTTCAAATCCGATCGACAAACCGTAATCCACGGCCATCGTCATCACCGTGTAGACACCGTCGATATAAAGCCAGTACGAGATCATAAAAATTAAAAGATTCTTCTCATGCATCAACTTTTTCAAAGTTCGCATTAAAGTGCGCACACTGTGCAAGGTCAGGCGCCAGATGTTGTCTCTATTGACGACAACATTGGGTTCAGGAACGTTGCGCGCTAAAGGCAATGAGAAAAGAGTCCACCACACGGCCACTGTCAGAAATGAAATTTGAATAGCCGTCGGGGCATCAGGAATTCCAAACTTCTGCGGAAACAAATACATCAAAACGTTCACCAAAAATAAAATACCACCACCAAGATATCCCATGGAGTACCCCAACGAAGACGCATAATCCATTTGATGAGGCTCTGCCACATACGGCAAAAGAGAATCGTAAAAAACGCTGCTGGCATTAAACGCCATCATCGCAATACCATAAGCCCACATCGCGCTGACCCAGTCTCCGGCCGGTATGAAGCCCATCCAGGCACAAGAAATCACGCCCACCGCTGTGAACAAAAGACAGAACAATTTTTTAAAACCTTTTAGGTCAGCGACAACACCCAAAGTAGGACTTAATAAAGCAATCGCCAAACTTGAAACGGCAATGGCCGTCCCCAGGCGTGCGGTTGTTACGATGGCATCAGCCCCATCACTCCAGAATTTTTTAAAGAAGATTGGAAAGAAACCTGCCATAACGGTTGTTGAATAGGCACTATTTGCCCAATCGTATAAAGCCCAACTAAAAATTTGCTTCTTTTGCGCGCGCTCCATGTTGCCCCCGTATCTGTAAAACAGATCACGGAAGCTAGAGCAATTCAATTATTTCTGCGCGGGTTCAACCATCATGACACGCTCGTGCGAGCGGCTATCGGACTTAAATTCTTGGTAAAGACAGAACGCACCTAAAATCGTAAAGGCAATCCCGATACCGAGATAAATCAACACACTTTTTCTGTCTTGCTTGAAGAGATAATAACAAAGACCTATCAGTATTAAGATCGGCCCGACCACCACTGTTGATGCCAGCAGCTGCCGAAGCGCGAACGCCCCTAGCTCAAAACTCATAACCCCACCTACGTTCAATATTTTGGTTATCGTCTATCTAACTTTTCGGTGAGCTTTGACCCCAGCTAAAGAGAAACATTAAATTATTCACACGTTGCGGAGCGAATTTAATCTATCTTGGTCATCTTGAGAAAAACAACGTGTTGTTTTTAGATTCGAGACGTTCACATAGGGAAAAATCTCAGGAACGGACGATCTCATTGTAAGAATCGAAATACGCTCAGAACTCGCTTTAAAACACGGCAAGATAAGAGGCAGGCTTTGCTACGATAGTCAGGTGATTTAAGGCAGGAACGATATCTACAGGCACTTTCAGTGGGGCAAAGATTTCCTGATAGCGAACGGCTTGGTTCACTTCATCCTTTTCACCACTCACGATGTGTACGACGGGCTTTGAATTCTCTAAGCGAGACAATAAGTCGTGCGGAGGACTGACGGCCTGTACGAACTGCGCACTGTATTGCAGCTTTTCTTGGCCACTGCGAAACACTTCGGCCATGTTCACCTGAAAGCCCCCGTCGTCCGTCAACGTGATCCACCCAGCATAACCAGGCACGTGCACTTTAAAATCCGGTGGCAAATACGGGGCGATAGCGACAAACTTTGCGAACTGTTGACGAATATCCGAAACGGCAATACGCAAAGCAAAGCCCCCACCCATGGAATGACCCGCTAAAGTAATTCGCGCTACAGATCTTTGGCTTTTTAAATGAATTATTAATTCTTCAAGATCGATTTCAAGTTGGTTGGCTGAAAAGATATCTGAAAGCTCGCGACTGCCACCGTGGCAGCGAAAATCAGGTGTTACCACCGTCGCCACTTTCGCTTCCGCCAAAGCGCTGGCCAGCATGCACATATAGCGACTGTCACTGCCGACCCCGTGATACAAAATCACCAGGTCTTCCGACCACGCTGGATACAGGCGATACGACAATGTATCCCCTTGGCGAGTTTTAAAAGTCGTCAAGGGCGCCACTCGCCCCAGCGGAATTTTAAAACTCTTCAGATCCAGCCCGTCAGAACTCATGTCGCGCTTTGCTCTTGTTGTTTTTTGTGTTGGTAGTATTCGTAGTTGCCGTCGTAAATACGGATCTGGTTGCGATCCACTTCAAACACGCGGGTTGTTACTTCACGCAAGAAGTGACGATCATGGGATACGATCATCACAGTGCCTGGGAAGTTTTTAATCGCATCCAGCAGGACTTCACGGGACTTAATATCCAAGTGATTCGTCGGCTCATCCAGAATTAAAAGATTCACAGGTTGCGCTAAGATCGTCGCTAAAACCACGCGGGATTTTTCACCCCCCGACAAGATCGAAATCTTTTTATCTGCTTCTTCACCTGAAAATTTAAACGCGCCCAAAAGACTGCGCACAAAACCCATCCCTGCATTAGGAATGCGCGAATGCACTTCTTCAAAGATGGTCGCCTTCGGATCCAAAACGTCTAAAGAGTTTTGCGAAAAGTAACCCAGGTTAATAGACGCACCTACGGTCATTTTTCCGGCCGTTGGCTCTGCATGGCCTGCGATAATTTTTAACAGTGTCGACTTACCCGCACCGTTCACGCCCACAACCGCAATGCGGTCTAAACGTTTTACTAACGCGTTGGCACCAGCAAACACTGATTTTTCTTTGCCATCATCACGCAACCAAACTTTTGAAAGACCTTCCAGTTTCACAACTTCGTCGCCACCACGTGGTGGGACCGGCCATTCAAATTTGATCTCTGCTTCTTCTGGTGGGATTTCGATACGATCAATTTTCTCTAATTTTTTAACTCGCGACTGAACTTGCGCCGCATGTGAGGCACGGGCCGCAAAACGCGCGATAAATTCTTCTTCTTTTGCCAGCATGTCTTCTTGACGTTTCGCTGCGGCGATCAGTTGTTCTTTGCGGATATCACGTTCGCGTTCATAGAAATCGTAATTGCCACCATAAACCGTGATCGTTTTGTTGGCGATCTCAACGATTTTCGTAACTAAGCGATTCATAAAATCGCGATCATGGCTTGTCATCAAGATGGCGCCAGTATAATTCGAAAGCCATTCTTCAAGCCAAACAATGGATTCAACGTCCAAGTGATTCGTCGGCTCGTCCATCAGTAAAACTTCAGGATTTAGCACCAGAATTTTCGCCAAGGCGATACGCATTTTCCAACCGCCCGAAAAACTTTCCGTCGGACGATTATAGTCTTCGGGCCCAATCCCCAAACCCGTTAAGATTTCTGCGGCACGGGATTCTAGATCGTAACCACCCAGGCGCTCAAAGTCGGCTTGCAGTTCACCATAGACTTCCAGGATTTTCATCATCTCATCCGGATCTAAATCAGGATCTGACAACTTGGTTTCACAATCTTGCATGCGGGCTTGCATATCGCCGATATTACCCACTGAAGATTTCACTTCTTCCAAAGCCGTTTTACCGCGCATGTCTTCGATGTCTTGCGAGAAATAACCAATCACGGTGCGATCGGATTTTGAAATCGTCCCGCCGTCGATGCCCTCTTCGCCTGTGATCACGCGAAAGATGGTGGTTTTGCCGGCGCCATTTGGACCAACAAGACCAATTTTTTCCCCCGCATTGATTTGAAACGAACCATTGCGATAGAGAATCTTATTCCCATGCTGCTTTGAAATATTTGATAAGTGAATCATGCATCCTCATATAGCTCGAAAAATGAAAAGTTGCGCGAAAAATTTTAAGTATTTTTGCTCAACTTCTGTGCAGATAACAAAGTGTACACAAAAATTCAAACTTTAGGGAAATTTCTCTCTCAAAACTTCTAACGAATTCAAGCACTTCGCCAAATGTACAAGTGGCTCACATGGCCCTGCTGTTGCTTTATTAAGCTCTCGGGGGCTCTCTATGACCGCGACACCGAACCACAAGCATGCAAAGTACAATACACTCGTTACGGCAGCATTTTCGCTCTTGGTCCTGTTAACAGGCTGTGCGAAATCAGAACAATTCCCAGTGATCAGCCTTGATAACTCAAACCAAAGTTCAGGTGTCGCGCCCTCTGATCCTGCTCCAGAAACTCCGACGGAAGAGCCGACGGAAACTCCCGACGATGGCACACCGACCACACCGCCTGCTTACAAAATGGTCGCTCTTTCATGGGAAACAACCAAGAATCCCGAGCGCAAACTTTGGTCAGAGTATTTGCAAAATATTTTAATCAACGAGTGGAGCAGTTTATTAAACGGCGCTAGCGACATTACCAACTTCTGCCCCACTTACAACTCTCTGAACATCGATCAAAAGGCTAACGTGTGGGCGCAAATTTTTGTCGCCATCGCTAAATACGAAAGCGCTTACAGCCCCACCTCGCGCATGCAAGAAACAACCATGGGCAGCGACCCGGTCACCAATCAGCCGGTTTATTCCGAGGGACTGTTGCAATTGTCCTATCAGGACATTCAGTGGGCCCCGTGGTGTGACTTTGATTGGGCCAAGGACCGCAGCTTAAGCGCCACAGATCCGAGGAAAACTATTTTAGACCCCTATTTGAATCTCAATTGCGGTGTCGGCATCATGGCAAAACAGATCAAGAGCAAGGGCTCTATCGTTGTCAGTTCCGGCGTCTATTGGGCTGTGATTAAGTCTGGCGGAAAATATCAGCAAATCAGCAACATTCAGAGTATGGTAAAAGCCCTTTCTTTGTGCAAATAGTACACTGTACCTAGAAAGCCAAGAAATAGAGAGCTTTTGGCCCCGACATCGTTTATCTTGGGCCCCTCTATTATCTGAAAGGTCCCTCTATAATGACTCCATTGACAACTGTTGATAATTTCGAAAGCTTTGGTCTTAGCGCCCCTCTTTTGGCGGCAATGCAAGACATGGGCTTCACGACTCCAACGCCCATCCAACGCCAAGCTTTGCCTTTATTGCTCGCAGGAGCACAAGACTTCATCGGTCTTGCATCAACAGGTACAGGAAAAACGGCTGCATTTGGGATTCCACTGATCGAAGGCATTGATGCCACGATCAAAGACACACAAGCTCTTGTTATGAGCCCTACTCGCGAACTCGCGTTGCAAGTAGCAGAACAACTGACACTTCTTGGTAAGAAAAAAGGTGTTCGCGTTGTTACTATCTACGGTGGTTCTAGCTACCGTACGCAAATCGAAGGCATCAAACGTGGCGCGCACATCATCGTAGCGACTCCAGGTCGTTTGGTGGATTTCTTAGATCAAAAAATCATCAAACTACAAAAAGTAAAAACAGTTGTACTAGATGAAGCTGACGAAATGCTTTCTATGGGCTTCAAAGAAGACATGGAAACAATCTTAAAAGCCACTCAACCAGACGATTCTGATTCACAACGTGCTTCATGCCGTACGTGGTTGTTTTCTGCAACGATGAGCCCTGAGGTTCGTCGCTTGTCTTCAACTTACCTTGAAAATCCAGAAACAGTGCAAGTGAACAAAGTCGGCGCTGCTGACACGATCGAACAAGTTTATTACACAGTGAAAAACGTGTACAAAACAGAAGTGATCGGTCGCTTGTTACAAACTCTTCCAGAATTCTATGGCATCATCTTCTGCCAAACGAAAATGGAAGTGGCAGAACTTGCTGACGTGTTAACACAACGTGGCTTCCCAGCAGATTCTTTGCATGGTGATAAATCACAACAAGAGCGCGAAGCGACTCTTAAAAAATTCAAAAGCAAAAACGTCAAAGTGATCGTTGCAACGGACGTTGCGGCACGTGGTTTGGATATCAAAGACCTTACTCACGTCGTGAATCACTCTTTGCCTTGGGATGCGGAATCTTACGTTCACCGTATCGGTCGTACTGGCCGTAACGGTCAAAAAGGTATCGCGATTACTTTGGTCAGCCCAGAGCAATTGACGCTTCTTCGCCGCGTGATGAACACAACCAAAGCCGTTTTGTCAAAAGGTGTTGTTCCTTCTGCAGATGAAGTGGCTGGTCTTAAAATCAAAGACGTTTTAGAGCGCGTAGGCAAAATGAATGCTGAAACTCCAGAATTACTTTTGGCTTCGGATCTTATTCAAGATTTGATTCAAGCAGGTGACATCGATTTCAAAGATCTTTCTAAAGAAGAACTTTTAGCGCGCTTTATCGTCACTTACTTCCCGAAAGTTTTCGTTAAAAAAGACATCATGCTTGATTACATGGGCGACCGTGTACCAAGAGAACTTTTGCCTCGTGACCCTAATGACAACCGCTTTTCTCGCGGCCGTTCAGAAGGTGGTTACGGCGGTGGCGGCGGAGGTCGTGGCGGTGGTTACCGTCGCAATGACCGCGGCAACGATCGCGGTGGAGACCGTGGCTATGAACGTAACAGCGATCGCAACGACGATCGTGGTGGCAGCAGTGCGGGTGGTGAACGTCCTCCGCGTCGCAGCTTCGGCAATCGCGATGATCG
>CAMLMF010000043.1 GCA_946480995.1 uncultured Bdellovibrio sp.
CGGCTTTTGGTCCAGTTCGATGCCTGGTCTGCTAACGAATTTTGTTTTTCCTAAAAAGGTAGGCCACAATGAAGCGACTATCTATGCGAAGATACATTGCTTTTATCATTATTCTAGCGACCTCATGGACAGCACGTGCTGCAGAACCTGGCACGTCTCCGACCTTTAAAATGTCAGGAGATGTGTCGCTGATGTCTCATTACGTTGAACACGGGCTTTCTCAGTCAAACAAAGCCCCCGCACTGCAAGGCTCTTTTTGGTTTAACTTTGGTTCGCAGTTTCGCTTGGGCTTGTGGGGTTCAAATACTGACTATGAAAATAGCGGTGATAATTTTAATTTGCGCGGCAACGCAGATATCAAAGTTTCCTTTTCTGACTCAACTCACTTGGTGATCTCGTACGCGAAAAGTCAGTACTATAACAATGGCGATCACAACGGCGACTTGTTAGGTGCCCATCTGCAAATGAGCAACTATCGCATCCTTTACGAAAACAACAGTAACTGGGAAGCCACCAACCAAAGATCCACGCGTTATGGCTTTGCCATGCAATCAACTGTCTTTGGTGATTGGAAATGGAATAACGAAGTCGGTTACAACACACCCAATGTCGACAGCATCAGCCCCTACTTTGACGCGCGCACAGGCTTAGGATTTAAATGGAGTGTGATTTTCTTAGAAGGAGCTTTGACTGGAACCAGCCAAAGCTCGCAATTTAATGGCGCCGGAGACTTCTTTTTTATTCTGAGCGCATCGACGGATCTGTAATTCCCGTAGCGTCTCTTAATTCTTGATCAACTTGCTCTTTCAGATCCTGCTGTTTCGGCTCTGCAGTTTTGCGTTTGCTGATCTTGTCTACATACTTATCATATCCAGACATATCCACTTTCGATGGACCGAATAAAGATTCCAACTTACGCGGCTTACTGCCGTCAGACTTGATCGACTTTTGCGCAACCTTCACTCGGATCAGACCGACAAGTTTCGCCGGATCGACTTCACCGCGTTTTTCTTTGACACTAATGCCGCCTAAAACGTTCACGGTGTTATTGTCTAAGGATGCCAACAACTTATTGCGAATAATATCAAAACGTTCTGCCGCAACTTTATTAGCTGTCATCACACTGCCATCGGGAACAGCTTGGACGAAAAGACCTGAAGTGACCTTAATCTCTGCATCCTTTAAACCACCAGTCACACCTTTGATCTTGTCCATGACTTTAACGAAATTAGCATTCGGTTGGGCCGAGCCTCTTTCAAAAAGCATGTAATCAGGAATATCAAAGTCATAACCTTCTGGAGTCACCACCACGTTTTTCGCAAACTCATTCATCTGGTCTGCTAAATACGCAGCCACAACTTTCGCTGAACCTGCATCTAAAAGATTCGGAGATTTATCAACTGGCTCCATAAAACTTTGAAAGGCTTTTAGTGGCTCATTTAAGATATCCAAGAAAAGTTTTTCCAAAGTAATTTCCGCACCGAAGTTTTGGAAATTGTATTCAATTACAGATGGAGTTGAGAAATAATCCGAAACTGCTTTTTTAGTTTCTTCACTTTGCCCTAACAACCACATTACGAGGAAGAAGGCCATTAAAGCCGTCATAAAATCCGCGAGAGCCACCTTCCAGGAGCCCCCGTGACCACCGCCGGCTACGACGGTGATTTTTTTTATGACGATCATCGGTTTCTTTTCAGCCATTATCCGTGTCCTTGATAATTAAATTACGCTGCTTTTTTAATCTCTTTTGTCGCTTTATCTACTTCAGCAAAAGTCGGTCTTTCTTCTGGCATGATCGAACGGCGGGCGAACTCGACACACACAATCGGTGGTGCGCCACGCTGTAAGGCAATCAATGCGGCTTTAATACATGTAAGGTAACGACCCTCTGCTTCGATATCTGCCGACATTTTTGTCGCCACCGGTTCAATCAAACCGTAGGCGCAGAAAACCCCTAACATCGTTCCGACCAGGGCATGGGCCACCGAAGCACCGATGACTTCGGTACCTTCACTTAATTTACTCATTGTTTTAACGATACCCAAAACGGCGGCAACGATCCCTAGACCCGGGAATCCCCCGGCAACCGCTGCAACGGCATGTTGCGCTAAATGTTCTTCGGCGTGGATACCTTTAATGTCGGCATCCAAAAGATCATCAACGTCGTAAGGCGATAACTCTGCCGACAAAGTCACCTTCATCGTGTCACAAAGAAAATCTACGGCGTGATGGTTTTTCATAAATCCAGGATAGGCTTTGAAGATGTCACTCTTCTCTGGTTCTTCGATGTGTTTCTCAACCCCTTGCGGTCCTTCCTTACGGAACAACTGGAAAAGTTGAAACATCATTTGCAAAAGTTCGGTATAGTCCGCTTTTTGTGGCCCTTTGGCCGTCAAAGCTTTTATCCCCAACTTCATACCCATTTTAACGATCTTCATCGGATTACCAATGACGTATGCACCGAAGGCCGCACCACCGATGATCAAAAGCTCACCGACAGCTGCTTCAATGATAACGCCCATGTGACCACCCGTGGCCACAAACGTTCCGAAGACCGCAACGAATACTATGATAATGCCTACAAAACCCATAAGATATAACCTCGCAGTTTCTCTATCGGTGCGAAGTGTGTTAATATTGAGTCATTCGCAAATAAACTTGCCCATAGTCGAGAGTGGGTCTAAGAGGAAAATATGAAACGCATCATGAAAAGTCTGCCACTCTTACTGCTTATCTTGAGTCTCAGTCCTAAGTCTTGGGCTGTGGCAAATCCCAATGACACGGATCCATTAATTGCACAGACCCAAGTCGTGCCCTACGAATGGAGTCCAGGTCAGGGCGGCAATATTCAAATCAAAATGCAACTGCCCGCGGGTTATCATGCTTATGAAGATCAATTCCGTGTCGTCATCTTAGAACCGGACGGCTTCAAGGTCGCTCCATTTAAAATTGAGCCTTTAAAAAAATGGTTCGATAAATTTTCGAAAAAAGAGCGCAGCGGAGTCGAAAATGAAGCGGTACTTTCCGCGCACATTGAAGCACCCACACGTTTTTTAAAACCACACGATACAATGAAAATCGAATTGACGTATCAGGCATGCTCGGATCAGTTTTGTCTGTTCCCAACGACAAAAACCTTGAACGTACCGATCACTGTAACGATGGTCGAAGGCCAACCGCGAGTCGAAAACATGCCGGAAGCCCTCGTTTCTTCACCATCGAGCTTCTTCGATACAGCAAACTTTAATAAGTACTTGGGCTCGAGCGTCCTTGCGGGATTGCTGTTCGTTTTCTTTGCAGGAATTTTCACAAGCTTCACGCCATGTATATTTCCGATGATTCCAATCACCCTAGCCGTTTTGGGCAATCACTCCAACGAGCGCAGTCGCTTAATGAATTTCATCACGAGCTGCGTGTACGTTTTAGGTATCGCGACAACTTATTCATTGTTGGGCTTAGCGGCCGCTTCCAGTGGCGGCGTGTTTGGCGCCACTTTGGGAAACCCTTACGTGCTCAGTGTGATCTGCGCCATCTTCCTAGCTATGGCTTTAAGCATGTACGGTCTTTATGAATTGCAAGTGCCTGCCTTTATTCGCAATCGTTTGGGTACTGGAAAACAAAAACAAGGGTTGGGCGGAGCTTACTTGACCGGATTGTTCGCGGGCATTGTCGCCAGTCCCTGCGTCGGTCCTGTGTTGGTCGCGATATTGACTTATGTCGCTTCTACACAGAATAAACTTTTAGGATTCTTGTATTTGTTCACTTACGCTTTAGGCTTGGGTTTGATTTTCATTGCTCTGGGACTTTCAAACCAGTTAGTGAAAGCCTTGCCTCGCTCCGGCGCGTGGATGAATTCTTTCAAATTTATTTTAGGCACTTTAATGTTAAGCGGATTTTATTATTACCTCGATATCCTGTTACCAGATCGCTGGTTTGATGCCGCCTTAGGAATCGGTCTGATTGTTTTAGCCAGCGTTTACGGCGCATTCTTGCCTGCTAAAGGGCATGCGGTTCTGGCTCACATCCGCAAAGGCTTGATGCAAGCAGTTTTAATTGTCGGCTTCGGCTCTGTCGCAGTGGCGTTCTTTGATTTGCGCCCATTCATTCGTAACAACATGGTCAGCGAACACAGTTTAAATCAGATTAAAAATATAAACTGGCAGCCCTATAGCGAAGCGGCTTTGGCCCAAGCAAGTAAGGACAGCAAGCCGGTGATCATTGATTTCTGGGCAGACTGGTGTGTGGCTTGTCATGAATTAGAAGAAAAGACTTTTTCTGATTCTCGCGTGCGTGCGATGGCGGAAAGTTTTGTTCTGTTAAAGTTTGATGCCACCAAAGATAGCGAAGAACTTCGCAACTTAAAAAAGAAATTCAACATTCAGGGTCTGCCAACAGTGGTGTTTATTAATCAGCACGGCGTATGGATTGATGCCTTGACCCTCACACAGTTTGAAAAGCCCGACGCTTTCTTAAAAAGAATGGAAAAAGGGGCGCAATAATGGACGTCTTTTTTATTCATGGTGGCCCTGGATTTAACTCTGAACCCGACCGCGTGGCGCTAGCGAACTTATTAGCTCAGCAAGAAATCAAAGCTACGTTTTGGGATGAGCCGTCACTTTTAAGACCGCAGGGGCCTGCCTTTTCGCCTGACAAAGCCTATGCACATTGGCTCAGCGATTTGAGAAAAAATCTTTTGCACGCAGCGCCTCGCCTGATCGTGGCTTCTTCTTTTGGCGCGAAAGGCGTGATTGATCTTCTGCGTGTTTACCCCGACACAAAAATCGACCACGTGCTGATGATCGGACCAACACTTAATATGGGCTCTGTTTTTAAACGTATGATGAGTCTTTCTGAAAAAGACCTAAATACCTCTGCTCCAGAAACGGCTCAGCGCTTGCGTGAATGCCGCGATGGCAGCAAAAAATTTTGGGACCCCCTTATGCAAGAAGGCTTGGGACTGGTGTGGCAAAACCCAAATTTACTGATGCATTATTTTGCCGATGTGAGCGCTTTAGGTCTATGGGCCGGAGTGGGTGCAGATCCTCGCTTTGGCATCGATATGCAATCTCAGATCGCAGTCTTAACAGATTTAGCCAACATGCCATTGCCGTCACTAGCAAAGCACCTAGAAAACCCTGTGCTGGTTTTAACTGGATCTTCTGATCCTGTCTTTAATCAAGATGAAGTCACTGCAGAACTAAAATCCGCTTTTAGCAATGTGCGCTTTGAAAAATGGCCCGGCTGTGGCCATATGCCACAACTGGAAAAGCCCGTAGAGTTTGTACAATTAATAAAACGCCTTCTGAACTAACTAAGACGGCGAATATAACTACGTAATTTGAAGCGCAAAGGAATGCTCTTAAGCCACGTCATGAAGCGTTCTTGGCGCGTATAGCGAAAAACGCCTAAATCCAGGTGCCATCCCGAAATCAGTTCTCCGGTCCCAACAAATTTTAATAACGCTGGTACAATCACTGCGGAAAGCGCATCCGATGTGCAGCCCATTTGTGGGGCGAAATCAATTTTCTGCTCGAACATATCAATCAATAAACTGACGCAGTCATTGGGAACGATGCTAAATGGATAAAGTGCAAAAATTGCCGCCAAAGGATTTTTCGCCGCCGCTGCGGCGTCGGCTCTGCCATTTAAAACCGCAGTATGCCCCTGGCGATAATCGTAACTACAGCCCCACTGCAGATAACCTAAATCCAAGCCACTCAGTACGGGTTTCCTGAAGCTATGACACTTTTGATGTAAAAGGATTTTTGCTTTAATACCCGATTGAGTTGTCACATCTACAGCATCAAAAATAAAATCTGCCCACTCAACAAACCGATCCACGTTCTGCGGAGTGATCCCCTCTTCACTAATTAGAACTTCCGTGTACGGATTAATACTTTTTATTTCTTTAGCGTGAAAAGCCGCTTTGTTTTCGCCTAGATTTTCCAAACGCGCATGCTGGCGATTCATATTGTTTAATTCATAACTGCCATTGTCGGCCAAGGCAAAATGCTGGACTCCCACGCGGGCCAAAGCCTCTATACAAGCTCCCCCAGTGCTGCCACAACCGGCGATCAGAACACGGACCTTGGCGACCTTTTTCTGCAGATCATCAGAAACAAAGTGAAAATTACGACGAGTAAGTTCGGAATAAAAAGCAGCAGGGTCCGTAGGCTTTAGAGGGTGTACAGCTTGAATCATAAACATTCTCCAATTTGTACAAGATAATTTGGGGTGTGATGAATCTCAAGGCCGAACTTAAAATAGACAGATAAAAGTTTATATCTCTATCGGAAGGTCTGGGATTAAGGCATCTCTCATTGCAAGAGACGCCTCGAGGAACAGTTTAGATTTGCAACTACATGCGCTTCAAGCGCGCGATTTCCATCTTTGCATCATTCAATGCTGTTTGTGCTGCGATCATTTGTGCTTCTTTTTCGGCTAAAAGTTTTTGCAAGTGATTCATGCGCACTTCAAAACTCTTGATCACGTTGTTATGGCGATCGACCATCTCTTGCACTTTTAAATCAACGGCTTTGCGCTCGTTCACGCGCTGAGAAAGCAACGCCATTTTCTGACCGGCCTCTAAAGCTAAGCCATTGTGGCTTTGCTCAAGACGAGTTAAAAGATGACTTTGCTTTTCAAATTTAATGTTCGAAGTTTTAATCAACTCATTCACAGTGCCGACGATTTTATTCAGCTGTTCTGCTAAGTTATGATTTTGCGATTTAAGCTCGAAGATCTGGCGATCTGTGTTCAAGTAGTTCGCATTATTTGTGCCCAAATTCGGGTGCGACTCCAGAACGGAACTTTTGACGACTTTCTTTTCACCAAATAGTTCGGGATTGAGTTCTTTATTCATGTGAGGCCCCTCCTAGGACTTTCCAAAAATTCTGCATTACCTATCATATTTTCTCTGGACTAAAATTTCAAATGTTCATACTTTATGCGCGCAGGAAGGAGACCGCTGTGCTTAAAGTTGGACAACTATTAAAATTTGTTTCGGACTTAAACCCTCAAAATACGCCGACACGCCTGTCTTTTTACAATTTTCTGCGCGGTTTTCCACACCCTGATGACGCTCTAACCCCTGAATTAATTGAGACATTCTTCAATTACTGCATGGATTACCCGCATTGGGCTTCCAACAAGGCTCAGCTCGGTCACGAAGTGCATTTTTTGTTGGAAAACTTCAACAGTTTTTACCAACAAAAGTTCGATCTCAGCCCGATCCTTTTCCCGCAAAAATTACAGCTTTTGGAAATCGAGCACTTTTCTGATTTAATTGACGCGGCGAGCGCATATGTTAAGACTCTGTGCGGCGAAAAAGACAAGTTTCGCGTGCTGCCAGATCAGAACAAACGCGTCATCGCGATCATCATGCGCGAAGATAAAGGCCTTGAGGTTCGTTGCTTTGATCGCAAGTTCACGATCCGCAAAGGCATGCTTGAGCCTCTTCGTAATGACTTGGTTCTTTATTACACTCCAGAGCTGGAATTAAGCAGCCATCACACGCACAAGATCGAAGTGTCGCCGTATATCACGGCGCAATTCCGTATCTTGGGCGACAAGATCACAGGATCTTTGCTGAGAGGTTATGTTTTCCAAAAATTGCAGGAATTCAAAAACGAACCTTTGCACGAACAAACTCGTGTTTTGTTCCCGATCAAACGTTTGGAACAATTCTTTGTCGATCGTCGGACCGATCCTTATTACCAAGAGCTGGTCAGCCAGCTAGAGCGCACCTGTGCCTTGATTCAGCAAGGGGATGCCGAAGCGGTGAAATGGTCCACCATGGTTCTGAGCAAATCTGAGAACGCACTAGATAATATTTTCCTAGGGGATAAATTGATGACTCTCCTCGTACGTGACCTCCGTCACGCGATTAACGAGAGCAACCGTAAGAATCTCTCCTCTTCCGGACTGACTAGTGATATGTTGTCTGCTCAACACCTACCTGAGGCAGATGAAGAATGTCTGAAAATAACTCCACTCAAAGAGTTCGACTTAACAAATTAATCGCAGACAGTGGCTTAGCTTCTCGTCGTCATGCAGACCGCATGATCGAAGAGGGTGCTGTCACTGTGAATGGCAAGCGCGTCTACGAACTTGGCATCAAAGTAGACCCTCAAGCCGACAGAATCTTGGTTGAAGGCAAACCTTTACGCAAACCTCTGACACAAAAAATATACCTTGTGATGAATAAGCCTCGTGGCGTTCTTACGACGATGGACGATCCACATGATCGTCCGACAATTGCGCATTACTTAGAAGGCGTGCCATCGCGTGTGTTCCCCGTGGGTCGTCTGGACTGGGATTCTGAGGGCATGTTGCTTTTGACTAACGATGGCGACTTCGCCAACAAAGTTATGCACCCAAAAGCGGAAGTTACAAAAACGTATCTGGTGAAATTAGATGGACAACCGGCCCCTTTCCAAATCGATAAGCTAAAAAAAGGCGTCTCGATCGTCGGTGGTCGCGTATCTGCTCGTCACATCGAAAAAATTAAAAAGTCTGGCGAAAACAAATCTGAAAAGTACGAATGGTACAAAATCGTGATCACTGAGGGCAAAAATCGTCAGATCCGTCAGATGTTTGAAAAAATTGGCTTCGACGTATTAAAACTGCAACGTGTGGCCATCGGTCGTTTGCGTTTAGGCGCTTTAAAAACTGGCGAACTGGTTTACATCAATGATGTTGCCGTGGAACGCGTGTTCCTGCCAGATGATCCGGACGAGATTAAAACAAAACGCACTTACAAAGGCCGCGCGACTTCTGCAAAGAAAACAGCAAAGCCTGCTTCACGAGTTAAAGTAAAAAAACCGCGAAAGTAATTAGTCATGCCTAAAATCAGCCCACGCTTACGAGGAACTATTGAAATTTCCATTGCAAGCATGGGCTTTGGTTTTTTAGGCATCTTCGGTAAATGGGCCTTTTCATCAGGCCTTTCTGTCGGCGAGTTTCTTTCTTACCGCTTCGCTTTAGCGGGAATTCTTTTATGGATTGCCCTGCTGCTATTCAAACCAGATCTAGTCAAACTTACCAAAAAACAAATCTTCGTCGCAGCGATGCTGGGAATCTTTGGTTACGGTTTTTTTGCGACATTATATTTTGAAGCGATTGACGGACTCAGTGTCACCCTTGCGGCCCTGTTACTTTATACTTACCCTTTTTGGATAAATATCTTTTCGCATTTTTTCACCCACGATAAAATTTCGCGCAAAGAAGCTTTGTACTTGGTCACGGCGTCAGCGGGATTGGTTCTTTTGTTATGGGGACATATTGAAGTTAAAAACATCTGGGCTATCGCTGCGGGATTAGGGTCGGCGATTAGTTATGCTATTTATGTTTTGCTTTCGGGCAAACTGCAAAAAACAGTCAACTCAGTTTCTTCAGCACTTTATGTAATAACTTTTGCCGCCTTGGCTTTGATACTTTTTCATCGTCCCGATTTTTCTCAGGTTCACAACTTAAGTGCCTTCCAGACTTCGACTATTTTAGGTATTGCTTTGATCTGTACGGTTTTACCCTTAAGCCTTGAGCTGGCGGCTTTGCAAAAATTAAGAAGCACCGAAGTGGCTTTGCTAATGATGATCGAACCACTCACCGCCGCCGCGATGGGGGCTTTGCTCTTTAAGGAAAGCCTCAGCTTACGCCAACTCATTGGCGTCGTTATCGTTGTGGCTTCATTGATCGCGAACACTCTTGCGAAAAAACCAACTCGTCTGGACTAAAATTCAGCTTTCGGACGCCATATGAAATGAGTAGGCTACAGACTAGGTCTATAAAATGCAAAAAGCGACAGTGCCTTCGCAAAGTCGCCTTCTGGACGGAACCCCTCTAATTTCCTAGAAGGAGGTCCGATATGAATCACCACTATGATTCTATTCGGCGAGTTCTGAAAATAATTAAGCAGATTCTTGTTATAGTTGGGCTTTTGGTCAAAATTATTCGCGAGCTCTTGTAGCTCGTGGCCTCCTGAACGTTTCTGGGCTTTGTAGGCACTAGGACCAAGGACGGGACTTAAAATCCTATTAGCAGTGGTTTCAATTTTGGGCTTTGCGAAGGCACCTTTAAATCCCCAAGATTTGCGACTTAAGTTTCAAAATAAGACAACCGATAACCTTCATAGTAAAACCATGGAAAGGTTTTTTATGATGAAGATATTTATCTTTGCTTTCTTGATTGGAATGACAATTCAATCCAGCGCGGCCGACCCCATTGTCGTCGACGTTCGGCGCAATATCACTTTGGCTGAAGACGACCCCGTCTATAAAGACTTCTATATAAATGCGGATGCCAGCCTGGGCTTAAAAAAGAATATGGTCGTCACAGCCGTGCGCAAAATCAATATTCGCGATGCCAGTGGCGCCAGCGCTGTCGGTGAAATTCTGGTGCCCGTGGGCCAATTAAAAATTATCGCAGTTTATGATCGCGTCGCCGTGGCGCGCGAATACACTCTGCTTTCCCGTGATGATTTACCTATGCTAGAGCAGATTGGAATTATGACTGGGGATCGCATCGACACCAAAGGCTCATTTATTGATAACAGCAAACCAAAGCCCAAACGCAAAGTGGCTGAGGAAACCAGCACTCCCCCAGGAACAGCGGTGGCCGTCGCTCCCCCTACGGCAGCTCCGGGCCCTGTAGAAAGTGCAGACCAAAAGGCGCAAAATTTGTTAAAGGCCGCAGAAACCACACCCGGCCCAACATTAGCTCCGGCAGCACGTAAGACCGCTGGGGAAACGCTTGAAAAAACAGCGGATTCGGGTGACAACACTCTTCATGAGTGACAATTCTTATTTTCGTATTCGCCTAAGCCAAGTTCCCGCGGAACTTGAAGACATCATCACCACACATTGCTTCGAATCTGGAGCCTCAGGAG
>CAMLMF010000044.1 GCA_946480995.1 uncultured Bdellovibrio sp.
ATCTATTAAGCATCCCAGTGAAACGACTCCGTCTGGTTATGTCTGGGAACAAGCTTGGGTGCAAAATAAAGCAGGATTTAAGTTTCACAACTGGTATGGTTTTGGCGCTGTGAATGTAGATGGAGCTGTTGCGCTTGCAAAGTCTTACAATTCTTCTTTTGGCAATCTTGTTGAATCCAATTGGGCTGATGAAAATACAGGATTGAGTCTGGCGATTCCTGATAACAGTGCCACGGGCGTCAGTGATACTCTTAATGTCAGTACAAATCTTAAAATTGAGGCCGTACAAATTAAAGTGTGGGTGACCCATGCAAATATTGCGGATTTAGCCTTGGAGTTGACATCACCCGGGGGCACAAAAAGTATTGTGGTGAATTTGAATAATTCTTTGCGCGGTATTAACAATTACCAAGGGGAAGTTTTTTTAAGTAATGCTTTCTATCAGGAAATGTCGCAAGGGAATTGGACCTTGAAAGTGGTCGATGGCAAAGCAACGAACTCAGGGACGCTGACACGTTGGTCTTTGAATTTTACCGGCAGCTACTAATTAGTTGCCGATAAACATTGACGAGATACATCTTGTTTCTAAATTGCCTGGATAAAAAGTTGTATTGTTCGCACGATTAAACTTTTTTGTCGTAGGATCATAGCTAAATTTTTCAATATTGTAGGGCACATTTCCGGTCGTAAAGTTGTTCGTGACTGAACCCCCGGTTGCGACGTAAAGATAGCCGTTTAGATCATCCCAAACCATCGCGGAAGCCCCGTAAATGACCCCAGGATTTTCATAAGAATTTACTGTATCGCTAATGATATTCGAAGTTGCGGCATCATCGACGGCGTAGGTGTGGATTGAGTTTAGTAAAGAAGCATTTGTCCCCGCATAGGATACGGCCAGGCGTTTAAACGCACTCATATAAACTGAACTTGTCGGGTAAGCCGTGGCAGCGACGGTTGATTGATCATCCAAGCAGCCGGTTGTTCCGTTCCAACCAATGTCTCCAGAGATAACACCGATACGATTGCTAGTGGCGCTGGAAGCGTTCAGGGAATGTGTGTAGATAATATTGTAACCCGAAGTGGTTGTCGCCGTAGGGTATGTCAAAAGAGACGTGATATTGACAGTTGTGCCCGCACAGGCGCCGCCCGGTAAATTCACCCAAGCATTGGTGCCATTGCCTGCGCGACGATTTTTACCCAAATCCATTTTTTCGATCGCTGTCGTGCGACTTACTAAAAAGCCATCCGGAACTGAGATCAAGTATTTAGCTACGGATTGCAAGATGCCAATCGGGGCTGTTGCGGATGTGTTGCTGTAAAAGCTTTGGCGTTCGCCAGAAATTTTCTTTTCAATCAATTCGATACGACGCTGACCGGAGTGTTCCAGTAAAACCATCATTCGAGTGCTGTCATAATCGGCGATACTGACCGGAGTCGTGCCAGAAGCTTCTGTCGCTTTGGTGAAGTCCGCCACGCGCCCTTCATAGACGCCCGTTTGCAGGTTTACTTTAAAAATAATATTAGATGCGGTTGCAGCAGCATACGTGGTGTTACCAGTGCCGGAGTAGCAAGCGCCCGTTGCCACGTAAAGGTAACGAGTTTGTTGTGCTGTTGACGGAGACTCAGTGGAATCCTTTTCTTGCGGCTGGGGCTGACAGGCGCTCAGAGCGATCATGAAACTTATTACTGAAAAGTACTTCGTTGGTCTCATCTGTTCTCCTACATACTACAAAGTAAACATCGGAGACTTGTTAAAGGTTCTTGATCATGAATCAAGAAATCTGGACTGAATGAAGTCAAACGTCGAGGCTAGCCTGCGGATTTGCGGACCTGCTCTTGGTGCTCAAGATAGGCACGCAATAAAGAGTCCAGGCGTTCCGTCATCTGGACGTCCTGTTCGATGAACATCAGACGACGGGAATGGGTCATATCACCAAGAATTTTTGCGCGAAAGAGCAAGCGCGATTTTGTTGGATCTTTTTCGAAAGGATTTACGATGATTAAATCAAACGGCTTGTTTAAAAAATCTCGGGGTAAATCATCTTCAAGCATGGTTCCGCTTAAGGAGATATTTTTGGAATAGGTTCGAAACGAGCGAACTTTGGAAACCAGGACAACTTCGATCTTTAAATTAAGGCGAGTATGGCGACGTTGTTCTTGTCCCGTAACGCTTTTTGAAAAATCATTTTTTTGTTCTACGGGAATACTTTTAACTTTTCGAACTTGCGATAAATCTAATTGTTCACCGAAAAATTCTTCGTCGTAAAAGCCGCCAATTTCTTGAGGCTTCAGAGGACCCTCGTCCAAAGCGACTTGGGTATAAGGGTTTTCAGATTCAGGGGTCATCGTGTTTATTGTGACCGTGATTGTTTTGGTTTTTTCTGATTCAGAGCTGCGGACTTGTGGTTCCGGCGGGCGCTGTGCCACGAAATATTTTTGCTCAGAGGCTAGGAATTTGCGCACGCAAACCCACTCATCCCAACCCGGAGTCCAAATAAAATAACGACCTGATTTTTTTGATGAAAGTGAAAGCAGAGTCACTTGCGCTTGCACCACAGACATTGGCTTTGTCTGTTTTTTGGTTTCGGCGTCGTAAATGATCCAAATCTTTCCGCGGGTTTTCATAAACTCCTTAAGCAAATCTTAAGGAGTTTATCGGAATATTAGGCAGACTCTTTATACTCGGATGCAGGCCGCGGGATGATCCGGGGCTTTATCTTCCAAAGGTGGGACGATCGTCTTGCAATCTTCAATGGCCACAGGGCAACGAGGATGAAAGTGACAACCCGTCGGTGGATTAATTGGTGAAGGCACGTCGCCTGTCAGAATGATACGGTCTTCTTTGCCGCGAGGATCTGGAACAGGGATTGCCGACATCAAGGCTTTTGTATAGGGATGCTTTGGATTACGGTAAAGCTCTTCAGCATCCGCCATCTCAACGATTTTTCCTAAATACATGACCGCTACTTTAGTTGAAACGTGTTCAACCACTTTAAGGTCATGGGCGATAAAGATGTAAGTAAGGCCCAGCTTCTGTTGCAGCTCCATCAAAAGATTGATGACCTGCGCTTGGATTGATACGTCCAAGGCAGAAACAGGCTCGTCACAGACAATCAATTCAGGATTCACGGCCAAGGCGCGAGCGATGCCGACACGTTGACGTTGACCACCAGAGAACTCATGCGGGTAGCGATTCAAGTGCTCACGACGAAGACCGACAAGATCGATCAATTCATTGATACGTTCCTGGCGTTCTTTGGCAGAGTTAAAAAGATTATGGATGATGAGTGGCTCTTCTAAGATCGCACCAATTGTCATGCGCGGATTTAGCGATGCAAAGGGGTCTTGGAAAATGATTTGAATCTTACGGCGCATTTCGCGCAGCTCTTCGCCTTCGATATGCGTGATGTCTTTGCCGTTATAAATAATTTTGCCAGAAGTCGTGTCGTGCAAACGCACCAAGCAACGACCTAAAGTGGATTTGCCACAACCAGATTCGCCCACAAGACCCAATGTTTCGCCCTTGTTCAGAACAAAAGAAATACCTTGAACTGCTTTAACGCTGGCTACTTCACGACTGAAAAGGCCGCCGAAGATTGGAAAGCTTTTTGTGACGTTTTCAACTGTCAAAAGAGGAGTGCCCATCTTATTTTACCTCTTCAGATAAAGGGTGATAGCAGGCAACTTTGTGAATGCCGCGTAGGTTTTCAAGATTCGGATACGAAGCGCGACAGTCGTCTTGAGCGTAAGGACAACGGTCAGCAAAGCGACAACCCTTTGGCAGATTGTAAAGACTTGGCACCATGCCTTTGATCGTCTTCAACTGGTCTAATTTGTGACCTGTTTCAAAGTGCGGGATAGAATCTAAAAGACCGCGAGTGTAGGGATGTTTTGGACGATAGAAAATATCTTCCACAGTTCCGAACTCAACAATGCGACCTGCATACATGACTGCAACTTCTTGGCACATCTCTGCAACCACACCCAAGTCATGGGTGATCAAGATCATGCCTGCGCCGAAATCTTTTTGCAGCTTGCGCATTAGATCCAGGATCTGCGCTTGGATTGTTACGTCCAAAGCTGTTGTCGGTTCATCGGCAATTAGCAATTCTGGATTACAACTGATCGCCATGGCGATCATCACACGTTGGCGCATACCGCCTGAAAGTTGGTGCGGATATTCGTGGAAACGTTTTTCCGGAGCTGGGATGCCGACAAGGCGTAACATTTCAATCGCGCGTTCACGTGCTTGAACTTTAGTTAACTCTTTTTGATGAAGCAAAATCGCTTCTTCGATTTGATCGCCGATTGTGTAAACGGGATTCAACGAGGTCATTGGTTCTTGGAAGATCATCGCGATTTCGTTACCGCGGATGCTTCTCATTTTATCGTCGGAAAGACCTAAAAGATTTTGGCCCTTAAACAGCACCTGACCGTTTTCGATATTTCCAGGTTTTTGAATAAGACGCATGATAGACAACGAGGTTACGGACTTTCCGCATCCTGATTCCCCAACGATTCCAAGGGTTTGACCCTTTTTTACGGAAAAGCTGACATCGTCAACGGCGAAAAAAGCACCGTCGTCTGTTTTAAATCGTGTCTTAAGATTTCGAACCTCTAGAAGATCGCTCACTGGAGATCACCCCCGTTTTTGGAAACCTCATCTTATATATTTCACGCCGCCCTGAGGCAAGCCCGAATAACGCGTCATGTTTTCGTGAGGTTCGCTAAGAGCTCCGAGAGCTCGTGATAGTGTCCTAAAACTCCTCGGGGCTGGTACTGTTTTAAGAGGTTAACAGAGGTGTAACCAAAACCGATGGCGATAGAGGGGACACCCGCATTCAGAGCCGATAAAACATCGGGAATTCCATCACCAATCATAAAGGTGTTTTCCGGCGTATGGCCGGCAAGTTTCATCGTGGTTCTTAAAGGCAGGGGGCTTGGTTTTCGTTCGTCCAAAGAGTCAGCGCCATAGACCTGAACCCATGGGAAACGATCTAAACCCAGGTGTTGCAAAATTGTTTTTGCCGGTCCTTCGTTTTTATTCGTGATAATCGAAATGGGTCCTTTATAGCTTTGTAAAAAACCTTCCACGCCTGGATAAATTTTTGTTTGATTAAGCATTTCTTCTTCGTAAATGCGCAAGAACTCCATTTCAAGCTCGATGATTTCGCTCGGGCTAAGGGCATCGTGAATGAACAAGTCAGCCAGTAACTTTTTTAAACCCTCGCCGATATGAGAAATAATAACTTCCGAGCTTAAAGCTTTTTTGCCGTGGTTGCGCAAGGTGCGATTGACCGCAACTACGATATCCGGAGCCGAATCGATTAAAGTGCCATCTAGATCAAATACAAGAAGTGGTTTCATGGAAATTATCTTGCCGCTTTTCTCTTTATCCGACAATCTCTGGCCATGCGTGATGCAGTATTAAATAATAAAGAAAATTATATGAACTCTTTACTGGCTGGCGAAGACGGGTTGAAACAGCAGTCACGAAAGCTGGCGGACGAGCTGGGTTTGGGGCGTATCAGTATTTCCCCGGCCGAAGCACAATTGATTCAAACTTTGGTGCGTTTGCATGGCTGCCGCAAGTTTGTCGAAATCGGGACCTTAACAGGCTTATCTGCACAATACATTTTTTCAGCTTTACCCGACGGCGGGGAGCTATGGACTTTAGAAAAAGATCCTAAGCATGGAGAGATGGCCTCTTCGGTTTTTGCGCAAATTGAGCAAAGTAAAAAGAAAATCAATTTGGTTCTGGGTGATGCCCGTGTCGAGTTAGAAAAACTTTCTGCCCTGGGACCTTTTGATGGAGTCTTTATCGATGGTAACAAGGCAGCTTATTTCGATTATCTGACTTGGGCCGAAGCAAACCTGCGTCCCGGGGGCTTGATCTTGGCTGATAATATTTTTCTGAGCGGCGCTGTGTGGGGAGAGTCAACCACGCAAAAATTTTCTGACAAACAAATCAAAATCATGCGGGAGTTCAACCAGCGTCTTGCGGATCCGAATCTTTATGAGGCAGCGATCGTACCTAGCTATGAAGGTTTGTATGTGGCGGTTAAAAAGTAATTTTCAAAGCTGTTCATAGGCTTCGACTTTCATTTCGATGGAATAGTCTTTCGAAGCTTCTTTTAGGGGAGCTAAGAGCCACAGCCAGTCTTTAAGTTTTTTATAGCCGGCAAAAGAAACAGGGTATTTTCCCGTGTAGATGACTTCGCCCTTTGTGTCTCGATAGATCACTTCGCGATCCGCATAAATCAACTTTTGTCCTTGGCAGGCGGTTAAGTTTTTTAAGTGCAGTTCGGCGAAGGCTGTGCAGATAAGATCTTTTTCTTCAATGGTCAGCTGACGTTTTATTTTTTTCTCTACGGCTTCCATGGGGAGCAACGCCAGTTGCGAAAGTAAGTTCGAAGAAACGATCAGGTCTGCTTGGAAGCTAAATAACGTCTCCTCACCCAGATTTTTAATAAGCGCGTGCAGGTCTTCAAGGCTTTGCAAGGAATCTAATTTGTCCAAGCTTTGTGACAGATCTTGTGTGATCAATTTGACACGAGGATTGCGTTTGGCTGTCCAGTGGTGTTTTAGCGGATGGATAAGATCCACCAAAGTGATCGACTCAAAATGTTCTAAGAGTAAGTGCATGGGTATTTCATGCAAGTGTGCGCTGCCTAAAATAACAATGGATTTTTTGTTGCGAACTTTTTTAACGGCATCCAGAAAAAGATCCTGGCAGTTTTTTAAGTGAGGCAGCCACTGTTTTTTACAGCGCTCATAGCGATGCTCTAATGAAACGGATTGGTAAAGAAAACCATACTTCTTTGCCAAAGGCGTTGTCGGAGTAAAAAAATAAATCAGAGCTTCGCGAATCATGGATTGAAAAATAACAAACAAACTCTGGATTCGTCACGGTCTTTTTAGATCTATACTAGGGGCAAGACTCGAGCGGCGCGAATATTGATCAAGCTTCCTACGGTCTCGACTTGGCCTTGGATTTCCAGAAGGGATTTACCGTAAATAGCTAAGCGGTCTTTTTGATAAACATCGGGATGGATGACAATGTTCATAAAGCCGAACTCGTCTTCTAAGGTGATAAAGCACATGCCTTTTGCGGTAGGGGGACGTTGCGTGACTGAAACAAGCCCGGCCAAGCGCACTTTGGATTTGTTTTTCATACGTGACAGATCGCCAGAATTAAAATACGGCACATAGCGCTTGCTGATAAGTTCTTCACTTTTAGTTTTAAGATAAGAGCGTAAAACCGACATGGGATGGGAATCCACAGAAAATCCTTTGCTGTCGTATTCGCGGCGCAGACGATCCCAGTTGGATTCAAAAGGCAAAAGAGTGGCATCGTCAGAATCTTCGTCAACATCATCAGGACTGCTCAGTGCGAACTGTTCTTTTGGGTGCCCCCACAGGAAACTGTCTTCATCCAAACTAAGGCTTTCTAAATGCCAAATCAGTTCGCGCACATTGTTGTTGAAGCACTCAAAAGCTCCTGAAGCTGCGATTTTCAACAAAGCACTGCGTGGCAGCTTCGTACGCTGAATAAAGTCAGCAATGTTTTGAAACTCGCCCAGTTCTTTGCGAGAGTCTTCGATCACCCGGAGCAGCTTTTCGGGCATACCATACAAAGATCTTAAGCCCGTGCGCAAAGCGTGGGTATCATCGGCTTTCTTTTCTAAAGTGTAGTCATAGTCCGAGGACTGCACGCTAAGGGGTAAAACTGTAACACCATGGCGTTGAGCTTCCGCGATCAACGTGCGAGGCGCATAAAATCCCATGGGCTGACTGTTCAGCAAAGCACAAGTAAAGACATCGTGGTGGTGGTGTTTCAGATAACAGCTGGCATAAGTTAATAAGGCGAAACTAGCCGCGTGACTTTCTGGAAATCCATAGTTGGCAAAGCCTTCGATGGTTTTATAAATTTGTTCGCCGTATTCATACGATATTCCGTGGCCGGCAAAGCCATCCAGAATGCGTTTTTTAATTCCGTCCATGGTGGTTTTCTTACGCCACGCCGACGACATAATTCGGCGCAATTCATCGGCTTCACCCGGGGAAAAGTCAGCGGCGGAAATAACCATTTTCATGACTTGTTCTTGAAAGATCGGCACACCATGGGTTTTCTTAAGAATAGGTTCCATCAGTGGATGCGCATAGGTGACTTTTTCTAAACCTTGGCGACGGCGTAAGAACGGATGCACCATACCCCCTTGCAAAGGACCGGGGCGGACTAAGGCTACCTCGATGACGAGGTCGTAAAAGTTTTTAGGTTTCATGCGCGGCAAGGTTTGCATTTGTGCGCGGGATTCAATTTGAAAAACGCCGACCGTGTCGGCTTTGCCGATCATTTCATAAGTGGGTTCGTCGTTGGCGGGAATCGAAGCCAAAGTAAAATGCAGGTTCTTGTGCTTTTTTAAAAGATCAAAACATTTGCGCAAGCACGTCAGCATACCAAGACTTAAGACGTCAATTTTCATCAGCTTTAAAACTGCGACGTCATCTTTATTCCACTGAATCACATAGCGGCCATTCATTGTGGCTTTTTCAACTGGAACCATTTCGGTGATTGGATCGTGGGTAATTAAGAATCCCCCGGTATGAATACCTAAGTGACGGGGAAAACCGCGCAGTTGTTGTGCCAGATGCAAAAACATTTTCCACTGCTCAGGCTCTAAACCAAAGCGCTGTGCAGACTGTGGATCTAGCAAGCGTGAAAAGCCATCACGGCCCATAAATTTAATCATCGCATTTACTTTGGCTAATGACACACCAAAGACTTTGGCAGTTTCGCGAATCGCCATGCGCGAGCGATAGCGAATCACCGTGCACACCATGGCGGCATGACGTTCATTGTATTTTTCGTAGATATGCTGAATCACTTCTTCGCGTCGACTGTGTTCGAAGTCGATATCAATGTCAGGAGGCTCGCGCCGTTCGCGGGAAATAAAACGTTCAAATAATAAATCCACCTCTGTGGGATTTACAGAGGTTAAACCAATGCAATAACACACCACAGAGTTGGCGGCAGATCCACGGCCTTGGTAAAGAATATTTTTACTGGCGGCAAAATCGCAGATTTCTTTTAAGGTCAAAAAGTAATCTTCGTACTGCAATTCGTTGATAAGACTTAATTCATATTCAATTGTTGTCAGGACCTTCGCAGGAACACCTTCGGGATAGCGCCACTGAGCGCCTTGCATTGTTAATTTGTAAAGATGCTCTGCCGGAGTCAGTCCTGCAGGAATATTCGAAGCTGGATAGCGATAGCGAATCTCGTCTAACGAAAACGTCACTCGTGCTGAGATTTCCACCGTTTTTTCCACAAGATCTAAGCGATCTTGCCAGAGCACAGAAATTTCTTCGATGCTTTTCAGGCATCGCTCGGCATTTTGAATCAATTTATTCTTGGCCTGATCCAAAGTGGTGTGATGGGAAATGCACGTCAGAACATCGAATAGCTGTTTGCGCTCTTTTGTATGCATAAAGGGTCGTTGGGTAACGAACAGCCGTGCTTGATGGGATTCTTCTAAAGCCAAAGCTTGCTTTGAAAAATCTTGGGATTCCCAAGTCAAATCGCGCCACACGGGCAAATACAGGCGGTCATCAAAAATCTTTTCTAATTTTTCATAGCGCTCGGTCGTCCAAGGTGGCAAAGCAAAGCACAGCAGGCCTTCATTGTGTTTGGCAATTTGTTCTAGAGTAATTTTGGAAAAACCTTTGGTTGCCTGGCGTTTGCCTAAAGTCAAAATTTCACAAAGGTTCGAGTACCCGGTTTTATTTAAAGGCACCAACGTGATCGCAGTTTCATCTGTTAAAGTCAGTTCAGAACCAATCAGATACTTAAAATTCTTTTTGGCTTCAAGGGTGGTGGTAAAAAAAGACGGAGATTGAGCTGTTTGAAATCCGCGGGCCACACCATATAAGCCATTGAGATCACAAAGTCCTAAGCCGTCATAACCATAACGAATCGCTTCTTGCACCATTTCTTCGGGATGAGAAGCGCCTTGCAGAAATGAAAAATTACTGCGTCCTAAAAGCTCAACAAAGCCCGCAGCCCGGCGGGTGGGCACAGCAGGCAGATTTTTTTTGGGCCACTCGGGCAATTTTAACTTGTGATTGCCACTAATCAAAATAGCCATGCAAGTACACCTGTGAATTTATACGATCTTTAAAAACCCACAGAAGTTGACCTTGTTGCGATAATGCAAAATAGTAATCACGGTTTTTAAGATCCTGGGCGCTGATTTGCCACCACGATGATTCAATGCGCTCACTTGGCAGGGAGGAGACAAAGCGCAATTTGTCTGCTTCAAAACTATTTAAGGGCTGAGGTTTTTCCAGCAACAACGACGGGCGAGGGCTGGCGCTTAAGCCCTTGGCGTAAACGGACTTAATTTGCAAAGCCTCTTCTTGGCGTTCGACCAAGTCATGGGCTTTAAAGTCTTCCGGCCAATCAGTGACTAAGCGAAAACTGTGTTCAGGAAAATGGCTGGCTTCCATTTGTAAAAAACCCATTTCACATTGTGACTGTTTGGCAAAGCTGATTAGGCGGCGCCAGCGATCCGTCGAGCTGTCGCGAGGTTCAAAAAAATCCAGCTGTTGAACTTTTTCTGG
>CAMLMF010000045.1 GCA_946480995.1 uncultured Bdellovibrio sp.
AGATGCCATCGCACTCAGCATGGTTGATGGCAAAAAAGAAGCCCCTGCTGGAAGCGCCTCGATTCCCTCTTCAAGACCCTTTGCGGCCGTGCTGCTTTTGGCCTTGGTGATTTCAGCGGGACTTTATCTTTTCAAAAACTTTGATTCGCAAAAGCAAAGTTTGTCTGTGTTTGGCCAGACTCTTCAGCTTGGCGAAAGCTCCAGTGAGGGTGCTGCCGAGGGTGGAGAAGAAGGCGAAAGTGATGAATGACGAAACCTTGTTTTTGGGATAGCTTGAAATCATGAATCGACATGAACGCATCGTCATTATCAGTATTCTATCCATCGTGGCTGTGATGGTCGCATTTGATCTTTTTACGGATTCGAAAGAAGGCGTCATGGTCTGGCACGTCCTGGTCGAAGGCGGTGCCGGCCTTGCCGCCCTTTTTGGTATCTTTTATTTTATGAAAGATTCCTTCAACGTGAAGCACAAGCTGACGGATTCTTTGAATGAAAATATCCAACTGAAAAAAGAAGCTCTGGAATGGAAAGTAGAAGCGCAAAAATATATTGAAGGCTTGTCGCAATCTATTGATCAACAGCTTAGCAAGTGGAATTTAACAGCAGCCGAAAAAGAAGTAGCACTGTTGCTGCTAAAGGGGCTTTCGCTGAAAGAAATCGCTGAAATTCGCAACACCACTGAAAAGACGGCGCGAGTTCAGTCGATTGCTATTTATTCTAAATCGGGCCTGTCAGGAAGATCAGAGCTGGCTGCGTTTTTCCTTGAGGACCTTTTGCAGCCGCAGAATATTAAATAGCAACCAAGGATTACCTTTGTCAGTCCCCTTCAAGCTCTGTCAGGATGGGGCAATCCGGGCGATGATCGCCGTGGCAGTTCTTAGATAGTTTTTTTAGATTGTTCACAACTTCCTGCATTTCGGCGATTTTGCCTTCTAAGACTTCAATATGGGCTGCCGCCAAAGCTTTTACTTCGCGGCTAGAGCGAGATTTATTTCGCCAGAGACTGATCAGTTTTTTGATTTCTTTCATTGAAAATCCCAAACTGCGCCCGCGCTTGATAAATCTTAGAAACTGAATGTCGTTTTGCGAATACTCGCGATAATTCCCCTCGGTGCGTGAAGCTTTCGGAATCAGTCCGATGGATTCATAGTGTCGAATAAGTTTTGCGTTTACGCCTGAGCTTTTTGCCAATTCACCGATTTTCATGGATCAACTCCCTGTCAGATCCAATATAGCACAGGTCAAAACAAAATCTTTCATTTTAATTTTTATTTATGGGGCATTGACCTTCCAACGGTTGGAAGGTCGATAATTTAGGTAAATCTAAGCATCTAAAGGAGATATTATATGGAACAAGCTTATCGTCTTAATGAGAAAAATGCCCACTTCCAAGCGCATAAAATATGCGCTTGGAATAACGCCTAATTACGAACCAAGAACTTCAGCCAGCCACTGCTCTATGGTACGCGGCTTAACTCCTAACAAAGTCTGCGCACTTGTATTTTCGTTGATCGCATTGTGCTTAGCCTTCGCGTGAGCGACGTATCCGGCAGCAACACCTGCTGCCGCAATTTCGCCAAATAACGGAGCCAACATTTTGCCATAGGCTTGAGGCTCGATACTTTTAAATGAAATCGCTCGACCAAAATGCTTTGAAAAAGCGGCAGCAAGGTCTTTTCCAAAAATCGCAGGCTGTTGACCAACACCTACTATTCCCGTAACTGAAGTTTTACTGAATAACTCAAGTGCAGCATCAGCAACATCCAAGTGTGAGCTCCACGATACAGCATAGTCTTCACGAATCGGATACTCTAGGACACCTTCACTTTTAATTTTTTCTAATGTTATCGGCAAAAGTAAGTTTTCAAGATACAAGCGCGGCGCTAGCACTGCCGTCGAAACACCTGTTTTTTGGATTTCGCGAATCAGAAATGGCATTGAGTTTTCATCTGGGTACTGAATAGGTGTTCCGGGCGCATCGACCACCCACCCACTCGTTGAAATCACCACTCTCTTTGGTTTTGCGATTCCCACGGCTTGACTTATATTTTTTGCGTATTGAAGTCTCATTTCTTCGCCACCAATCGGCAAATGGATGAAGACACCATCAGCATCCTTGTAGGCCCCGGCCAAAGATTCAACTGAAGCGTTGTCCACAACGACCCCTGGCAGACCTTCGAGTGACTTCGTATCGCGCACTGCAGCGACTGCCTCTTTTCCTAAGTTAAGCATTTTTTTATAAAGAGGTCCGCCCTGAGCTCCCGTAGCACCATGTATAATGTATTTCATAAAGATTCCTTTTAAAGTGAGTAAGTTTCCTAAGGTAATTATCGGACTCAAAGAGGGGCTAAACAAGGTGGTTATAGGAAGAAAAAATGGTGTTTATTGGACATATCTGGAATTGATGCAAATATGCTGATAGGATATCAACATGAATCATTCAATAAAAGATCGTTCTGAAATTCCTCGTCTTGAATATCAACCACCAGGCTCCTTTCCTTTGGACATCGAGATTTTCACCATGTCCAACCTGCGATCTCGCGCTTGCCAAGCCAGCTTGCTCGCAACACATAGATATGCTTTTTATCAATTAATATTTGTGACAACAGGAACCTGTCGCCAACTGATCGATTTCAAGCCAATTAAGTGCAACGCTGGATCTTTCATCGTGATTAAACCGGGACAAGCACATAACTTTGGTTCAGAAACAGCTTGGGACGGACACATTGTAGTTTTTAAACCTGAATTTTTAGGCGCGTCGCACTTGGGCGATCAGGAGTTACAGCTGGACGTGGTGCTTGAACAAATTGGTACACATGTTCAGATGAAAGGACCCGAACTTACCTGTGTCGAAGAAATCATAAATAAAATGGTCAAGGACACCGAAATCAAAGCGCACCAGCGCGAGGTGCATGCTTTGATTCGGCATCAGCTAGCGGGACTGCTATTACGTTTAAATATCTTCTATGGTCGTCAAGGCGCAGAACAAATCGATTCTAGCTCACTGGCTCGCTTTAGGGAGTTTAAACGCCTCGTGGACCAGAATTTTAGAAGCTGGCATCAAGTGAATGACTATGGAAGCCAGATGAATTGCTCTGAAAAAAGTCTGTCTCGAGCTACGACAGAATTTGCCGGAATGAGTGCTAAATCTTTTATTGCGGCAAGAATTAACCTTGAGGCCAAAAGGCTGCTGGGACACACCGACTTGTCTGTAAACGAAATTGGCGACAGCCTTGGGTTTGATGAAACTACGAACTTCATTAAATTCTTTAAGCGCGAGGTTAAACTGACGCCACTTGAATTTCGCAAGAAATCTATTTTATAAAGTATCTAGAAAAACTGACGCCATTTTTCCAGATACTTTATAAATATCATTGTCCGCCCTAAGGCACGGCGCAAGTTCCGTCGTTTCTCATAGACGCTGGCAAACCATTCACGCGGCGAATGCCATCGGCATTCGTTCGTCCGGTGGTTTTTGTGAAGCTTTCCATGTTGGCAAAGTAACAGTACGACGAGCCATTAGAATAATAGATCCCGATGTCTGTCATAAACAGGCCTTCAGAAATCGCTGGCGCTGAAGGAGCCGGTGCTGGTGTCGTGGTTGCGGCTGTAACGGAAAAACTAAAATTCGCTGTGCGCGCGCCGGTTGCCGTATTCACTTGGAAACCAATATAAGTTTTTCCGGCCATAGCACCGCGCTGAGCAGGAACGAACTGAGCTCGCCACTCACCATTCACGTAACTCCAGTCCCCGTTTGGCAAGCTTTGCCAGTTTTTTGGATCACTGCAAAGACCAAACTGCGAGGATTCTTGCATACAGCCTTTTACACCTTGAGCTGGTAGATTTCGGGACACACCATAGACTGTTTCATCAGCCGCAAAACTTCCCGAACTTCCACCATTATAACTTTTTGAAAGAATCAAAACTGGTGTTGGTCCCTGTCCTGCAGGAGGTTCCGTGGCACGAGGCTCTGCCGTATCGTCAATTACTTCCAAATTAACTACGGCAGTTCTTTGCCCTGTTTTCGTATTAACATTAAAGCCCACATAAGTTTTGCCAGGAACTAAGCCCAACTGTTTAGGTGTGAACTGAGATCTCCAAACCGAGCCATCAAAAGTCCAATCTGCATTTGGAAAAGAAGCCCATTTGTGGGGATTTGCGCAATCTGCAACGCGCGAACTTTCAGCCATACAACCCATCGCCGAAGAAGCATCAATATTTCTGATCGCACCATAAACAGTCGCACTTAACGGCACACGCGTTACCGCGGCCCCATCACGAGTCGTTGAAAAAGTCAGTGTCGGTGCCGCACCCATTGCCGCAGGTTTCGGACGAGAAGCAAAGTTAGCAATGGCAGGCCAATACATTTCGTGACCAATTGTTGTCAGCACTTCGCGATTTTTTTCAGCCGCTTCAATCTGTGAATACCAGCTTAAGTTGGATTCTAAAATCCACTCACCAAAGCCCTCATCTTTTTCTTTTGCACCCATGATCACGTGAATACCATTTTGTGGGTAAGACTTAACTGCGTCTGTTAAAAGTGACAGACGGTGAATCGCAGCAGCTGAAGATGCTGCACAAACATCTATATTCGGATCAAGAGCCGTCCAAATTCCCAAAAGAGTTTTGATGTTTCCGTGGACTCGTGGACTGATAGAAAACGATGCGAAATGTGTCGGGTCACAAGCATCCTTCAAACTTGGTAAAAAAGGACCGGCATGCAGGATAAAGCGATCGACGAATTCGCCAGCGCCAAAGTGTGAAAGCGCGTATGCTGCCACCATAGTTCCGTTGCTGCCGCCGACGTGATTTAAGAAGGCTCCGGATTTAAAGTTTGCAGTAACATAGGCAACCGCTGCCATATAGGCCTGAGCCGCAGAATAGTAACCACCACCGTGTGTCCAATAGCCCCCGTCATTGCCAGAAATTTTTGGAGCTTGGCTAAAGTCAATTTCGACACTGCGAATTTTTTTGTTGCGATCAAAATCATCTTGAACAGGAATGACATCTTTAAAGTCGTGCCATTTACCACGGCCGTTGTTACCCAAAACCCAAATGACAGTGCCATTTGATTCTTGTCCGAAGCGATTCCAACGGAATTTTACAGCGTAATCTAAGCCCTCTTGCGTGCGCAAAACTTTATCCAAACATTTGAAATTACGATATTCAGGTTCTGGGCAGTCGTATTGCTGTTGTTCTAAGCCCGCATCTTTCGGAACACGAAAGCTTTCAGCACTTAACTGCATCCCCGCAGCACTGCCCAAGCTGCCGTCTTCTGATAAAGCTACAAAATTTGAAGAACAGTTTTGGAAGGAAATGACAATGCCAACCAAGATCAATAGATAAAATGACTTCTGCAAATTCTTTGATTTCATGTTCCCCCACAATACCTACGGACCACTTAAACGAAACTAAGAAATAGTTCGCTTTAAGCAATAGACACCCGTATCCCCACCGTAAATTCTAGGGAACAATACACTAAACATAAAGTACAATTTCGGCTTGTCTCAAAGTGGTCCACTATAAAAAGAAAAATAGTTCTGTTCCAGTAAAACACCAAGGGTAGATATTAGGGGTGATCGATTTCGACTTTTACTTTGCCGACAACTGCTTACAAACGATAAGTCCAATTTAAGACAAAGGCCGTTGTCTCGAGCTTTTCAATATTACCATTAACTGTTGCGTTGTTCTTAACCCAGCCCGAGCCCTCATTCACTTTTTGGTTTTCAACGTCAAAAGATATGAACGAAACGTCCGGAACCACAATGAACTTAATCCCCGCTCTTAATTGTGTATAGTTATAAGAATTGATTTGTAGAGCCCAATCACCGGTACTTGGTTTTCTCCACATCTGTTGCTGCTCAGAATCTTGCCCGAGGGCCACAGCTCCCCATAAATAAACGAAATCGACCGCGCGGAATTGGGCATACACTGCACCCCAAAAGCCGTCATATCCAATGCTATTCCAAGCCGTCCCATCTTTGAATTTGCCCGTCCCTTCGGAATTATAGCGATATGAAAATACCATTCCGAATTCAGCGCTTGGGGTATAGCGACTTAACGTTACAGTAGTGCGCGTGCTTGAATAGCCTTTGCCACCATTATTGTACTCTTCAGAAATTAACTTAGGACTGTAACTAACATCCACAAGCATATTAAATGGACGGTCTTCACTTTGCCTCACCGGTTGAAGTGTTAACACCAGCCAAGGATCTTGTGCTCCACTTGATGTATCCGACTCAGTCCCCTGTGACTCAATGGTTTTAGAAATCAGATAAGAACCTCTAATTCCGACATTCAACCAACTATTCAAGCCATAGGCAGCAGTACCTTCGGCAACACTACCTTTGCTGCTAGCATTTACTATATTTTTGATTTCCGTTTTTGAGTTTACTATGGCCGTACGCAAAGAAAGATCCACGGAACCTTGCGGAGTAAATCGCGAAATGTTTTGAATTTCTTCCGATCCAGCGATCGAAGGTGCGGCAGTCTCGACAACTGGCTCCGCCGCTTTAGCTGCCTCTGAATCTTCAGTTTGTGCGAATGCAGAAGAAAATAACAACAGCGGAAGCAAGACCAAGCTTCTTTTCATAAAGTACCCCAAGGTGTAAACAATAGTTGCATTAAAGAATGATAAACAAAGATTTTTTATGTTCCAAGGAGCCAGCAATGAACTGGTCTTAAGTTCTAGTCTTCAAATAAAGAAAACAGCTGCGTATTCAGGCACCATGTTTCTTTCGGAGTGAATTGCCATTTGAACTTTTAAAAACTCAAAAAAAAAAGGGCTCTCAGATCGAGAGCCCTTGGTGTTTCAAAAACTAAGCAGGTTTTGGACCTTTGCCTTTTTTAGCAGCGATTTCTTCAGGAGACATGCCCCAAGGAGATCCGCCTTTTTTCTCGCCACGGTTTCCGCCGCCGCCGCGACCACCACGTCCGCCTTTGCCATCTTTAGCTGCTGGAGCCGCTGGCTTAGCCACAGTGATGAACTCTGGAATGTAATGGTGATCTTCAACTTTAACTGCTTTTGCTGGAACTTTTTCGCCTTCAGCCAAAGTTGCAACGAAAACGCGTTTCAAATCAGTCGCATTGTCACCAGCAACATTTAAAGCATTCACGAAGAATTTTAATTTGTCGCCTTCAAGTTTGAAAGTCTCTGCAAGACTTGCTTCGATTTCTTCAGGAGTTTTTCCAGAAGTTGCCAAAGCTGCTTTTGCTGCCATTGCTTTATTTAATGTAAAAATAGGGAATTCTGTGACTAATTTCATGATTATAATCCTTATTGGTTATTGAAGAGCCCATATTGCGCACAGAGGCGTGAACCGTCAAGCTTGCAGTGCTGCTTTTTGCCCTGGGCTGCTTAAATACGTCTGTGAGGACGACCTTAGTCTTTATGAGGCCGAAACTTGGCGATTATTTGCGAGAATAAGACAACACCAGTCACGACCGAAACGGCGCCCAGCCAGTCCCGCACGTCCAAGGAATTCATATGAAAAATTCCTGCGAACCAAGGGACTTGAATAAATGCGACCGTGGAAGCCAAGGTCCCCAAAACCACCGCACGGGACGCTTTGCTTGCAAGTCCCGTCCCGCGAACGACCAAAGCTATGCTCCAAAAACACAACACTGCCAAAGCATTGGCCCGCGCATGGTTTTCACCTTTACCTTCATGCAGCCCCTGAATATAGAAAAATACGATAGCAACAAGAATAGCACATCCCTCGATTGTCATCACCGCAACTTCTTTAAATGAAAAAAACTGCGCTTGCGGTTTCACGTTCTTTAAGTCCTCAGGATTCACTATTTTTTGAAATGCAAAGAGTGAACTTGGATGCAAAATAAGTTCTAACCAAACCAAATGAATGGGCTTAAATAAAATCGGAAATCCCAACAAGGGAATCACAGCAGCTGACAAAACTAAGGGAATATGAATTTCTAAGAGATAGCGAAAGCTTTGCCGCAAGTTTTGGAAAAGTTGTTGAGCTTCCTGAATCGCTGAAACCAGTGTCAAAAAATTATCATCACTTAATACAATCGAAGCCACGTCTCGTGCGGCCTGACTGCCTCGACGCCCCATTGCGATACCAATATCTGCTTGCTGCAAAGCGAGAACATCGTTCACACCATCGCCAGTCACCGCAACAATATCCCCTTGCTTCTGAAATGCTGTCACAATCCACAACTTTTGCATGGGCGTGCATCTTGCCGCGACATCAATTCTTTTTAGAATCGAATTGGCCCCCTGTAACTTTTCTTGAGTGAACTCTTCAGGGTGTTCCTCTGCCGAAAATACCACGGGCTCAGCACCCCCTAAACCCACTTGACGGGCCACTGCCTTGGCTGTCTTCGGATGATCCCCCGTCAACATCAGCACGCGGATGCCATTGTCCTGACAATATTTTATCGCTCCAGGCACGCCTTCCCGCACTGGATCTGCAAAAGCTATCAGTCCTGCGAACGTAAAACCCTGGACTGGTTCCTTTGCCACACTGTCTTGAGCGAAATGTTGATAAGCGCAGGCTAAAACTTTTTGTCCGCCGGCAGACCACTCTCCAACTTTTTCACGCCAAAAAGTGATTTCTTGTGAGGTTAAAGTACTTGCCTGCATGACAACTTCAGGCGCCCCTTTAACGGCGCAAAGAGTGCCTCCCCGGGCTTCCTTAATCAGAGCGGTTTCTTTCTTGCGATCCTCGGTAAATGGAAATACCTGCACACGAGACGGAACCACGTCGTTGATGTCAGAATAGAAATTTCTTAAAGCCACATCGACAGGATCTTCTCCCATTTTATCAGAGGCAATCAGGGCTAACAAAATCAATCGTTTTTCTTCAAGTCCCTGGTGAGTTTGTGTTTGAACAAGCTTTAGCTCTCCTAAGGTTAAAGTTCCCGTTTTGTCTGAGCAAATTTGGCTTACACGCCCCATGTTTTCCACTGTGACCGCACGTCGCACCAAAGCTTTTTTCTGAGCCAAGCGAAAAACTCCGACACCCAAAAAAAATGAAAACACGATGGGAAACTCTTCAGGGATGGCGGCCACCGCCAGAACGGCCGCACTGAGAATCGCATCTACCCACCCTTTGCCTTGATAAAGACGGACCGCCGCCAACAGTACGCAGATAAGCAAAGAGACAGAGGTCAGAATCAAAACAAATTTGGCAATGGACTTTTGTAACGGCGTTCGTTGATTCGGGATATCCGCTAAAGACTCAAGAATTTGCCCATAACGGGTGGATTTGCCCGTGCTGGTGATTCGCAGCTCGCCTTCGCCTCTAAGAACTCGGCAGCCCGCAAAAACGCAGCTGTTATCTTGCAAAGAACCATCCAACACCCCTGTGACTTTCGATACGGGCAACGATTCCCCCGTTAACAATGATTCATCGATCTGCAACGAGGCCACTTTTGTCAAAACACCATCTGCGGGAATCAGCTCGCCACTCTTTACCAACACGATGTCACCCGGCACGATATCTGTCGATCTGATCTCCAGCTCTTGGCCCCCGCGCCGCACCCGCACTAGCGCGGTCAAATGGTCACGCAAACCTTCCATCGAAGCTTGCGTGCGGCGATGCAAATAGACGTCCATAAAAATTAAGGGAATACTTGCAGCAAAAAGACCCATGGCTTCTGCATAATCGCGCAGAACTAAAAAAATCGTCGCGGCAAAACACAGCAGCAAGATCATCGGATCCCGCGCCGTTTCGGATACAATAATCCACCATGGATGGATTTTCTTGTGAGCAATGTTGTTTGAACCGAATTGAGCCCGCTGCTGAAGCACTTGTTCGTCCGTTAAGCCCTCAGGCGTCAACTTGAGGTGGCGCAAGGATTCCAGAGATAATTGCCCGTTCTTTACTGAGGCCATCTGCTACTTCCTCTTTGGACTGAGACTTTTTAAGATTCGCTTCAGAGGCCAAAGCTAGCGCAACGTCATGAAAAAGACAATGGAGCAAACAGTCACCGCATTAAGCTCACGGTTGTATTTCGTCGAGGCCCGCGCAAAAATCTTAATGGGATCTTTTTTAACAGCGTTGCCGACGGGCCGCGGATTGGACACAGCTTATGCAACTTAGATGGATATCAATACCGCTTCTTTCTCTTTGCGCTCTTTCCACACAGGCCAAAGTGAAAAACCAAATGGACGAAATGCTTCAGCATATTGCGGAGCTGAAACCTTTTGTCACCTCACCGACGCAGTACGCGGCCCCTGAAAATGCTCCGGAGATAAATTCTGTTCTGACCAAAATGGTGGCGCTCAGTGCAAAAATTAAACATGACGACAAAGTCAAATCCACAGCTTTGCAAATTCCTGCGATGGCGCTTGAAAATCAACTGCAGGACGCGCTGAGAGTTTTTAATAGCGGCAACAAATCCTATTCTTTGTGGATGGTGCGTTCAAGCTTAAGCAACTGTATTTCGTGTCACACGCAAATGCCGGCACAATCCACGTCGTTTGCAATTCGCAACAAAGACCAAAAGCTTGTAAACCTTTTTCAGGAAGCAGAGTTCTTATTTATCGTCAGGAATTTCGACAAGGCCCTTGAATTCTATAACAAGATTATCGGTGAATTTCCCAGCA
>CAMLMF010000046.1 GCA_946480995.1 uncultured Bdellovibrio sp.
CCCATCATCAGTAGGCTCCACAACCGGTGCAGGTAAAAGTTTCGCCGACACTCTCAAAGACGCTGTTGGTAACGTCAACGAAATGCAGAAGGCTTCAGATAAAGCCATGCAAAATTTGGCGACAGGCAAAACAGACAATGTCGCAGACGTTATGATCGCAGCAGAAAAAGCTGACATCGCCTTAAAGGTGATGGTGCAAGTACGTAACAAGATAATTGATGCGTACCAAGAAGTTATGAAGATGCAAGTTTAGTTTTGGGGGGCTTTGTTAAAAAGAACAAAGCAGTGGCTTCAGGGTTTGTGATTGAGTGATTTAGCAGAGGGGTTCTTTTGAATAAAATTTTCGGTGGATTGGTTATCCAGTTTCGTGAATTCTTTAAAAATTTGGGTCCAACCAAAAGACTTTCAATTGTAGCTGTTACTGTTATTACGGGTGTGGCATTGGCAACAATGTTGTTTATGGCTTCGGGTAAGGACTATGTTCCTTTATTCACGAACATCCCTACAGATCAAGTAACGACCATTATCGCGAAACTCAATGAAAAAAATATTCCGTTCCAATTGCGTGATGCGGGTAAAACCGTCGCGATTCCAAAAGAGCTTTTGCATTCAACGCAAATGACGTTGATGTCAGAAATCGGTTCACCAAAAATGGGCTCTATCGGGCTTGAGATTTTTGACAAGCAAGATTTCGGCATGAACTCCTACGCCCAAAAAATCAACTATCAACGGGCCCTGCAAGGTGAGTTGATGAGAGCCATCAATACGTTGACGGCCGTAAAGCAGTCTAAAGTTATCTTGGCGTTGCCAAACAAAAAAACATTCCTAGAAGAAGGCGGATCTCCGACAGCTTCGGTTGTAGTTGAACTGCACCAAGGAAAAGAACTGGGCCCTGATCAAGTACGTGGTATCCGTTACCTTGTCGCCAATGCGGTCGAAGGTTTGGATGCTGACAAAGTCACGGTCTTGGATGAGCGTGGTAAAGTTCTGAATCGTCAAGAAAACGGTTTGACCGGCGGATCTAATGATTTGCTGGATCTAAAAGCAAAAATCGAAGGTGATCTTGAAAATCGCATTCAAGACATTCTTTCTAAAGTTGTGGGTCATGCGAAGGTGGTCGCGAAAGTAGATGCAACTTTGAATCACCGTGTGATCTCTTCTGTTGAAGAGTCCGTAGACCCAGAAAAAACGGCCATTCGTTCGCAGCAGTCTGAAGAAGAATCCCTTGATGGTTCGCGTACGAACCCATCTGGCGTTCCAGGGTCGCGTGCCAATCTTCCAGGTGCGGAAGATCAAGGAACAGTAGGCTTTAAGCAAGACGTTAAAAAAGAAATCAAAACGACAAATTATGAAGTGCCAAAAACTGTCCGCAATATCCGTGAAGCTGCGGGCGGTCTAGAGCGCGTCAGTGTGGCGGTGGTTGTTGACGGCATGGCTGTAACAACAACCAAAGAAGACGGCACAACGGAAACGAAGTACACACCTCGTTCTGCGGAAGAACTTAAAAAATACGAAGACCTTGTTAAGAACGCGATTGGTTTCAATGCCGCTCGCGGTGACAGTGTACGTATTGAAACAATGCAGTTCCAGCCTGAGGACTTTACAGAAGCAGAAAAAATCTTAACAACATTGGAGCGCAAAAAATTGATCCATGCCTTGTTTAAGTGGGCTCTTTTGGGCTTCAGCTTAGCATTGTTCTTCTTTATCGTGGTGCGCCCATTCATGCAGTGGATTACAGACAGCTTCCAAGATTCCGTGGAGGAGATGTTGCCAAGAACTATCGAAGAACTTGAAGAGCTTCAGTCCGTAGACAATACATTACCAGGTATGTCGACGGCGTTGCCGGTATTACAAGAATCTATTGATCCTGAAAAAGCGGAAAGCGAGCTTCTGAAAGATCGTATTATGTCGACGATGACTCGCGACGAAGAAAAAGCAGCCAATGCTTTTGGTATGTGGCTGGTTAGGAAGGACGTCTAATGAAGTTACATAAAGCCGAGAATATCGAATACGAACAGCTTAAGGGCTTCGATAAGGCCGCGATCCTTATTAACTATCTAGGACGTGATGCTGTGAAGGTTCTATTGCGTCGTATGGATGACGCTGACATTCGCAAACTGATTAGCCAAATGAGCAAATTGCGTGTCGTGCCTGTGCACGTGACAAAACGTGTTCTTGAAGAGTTCTATGAAATGATCTCTGAAACAGAAGATTACATCTTCTCTGAAAATATTTCTTCAAAAGACACAATCGTCGACGCTTTAGGTGAAGAAAGAGCCCGCGGTATCCTGGGTGGTTTGAATATCAACGCCGGTGGATCACGATCTTTAGAATCTTTAGAGATGGTCGATGCAAAATCTTTGGCGACATTCTTAGTCAATGAACATCCGCAAACTGTCGCGGTGATCTTGGCGCACTTAGAGCCAGAGAAAAAAGGTGAGGTTCTAAAACGTCTTCCAGAAGCTCTGCAAGCCGAAGTGGTTCTGCGTATGGCGAACCTTGAACACGTCGATCCAGAGCTTATTGCTGAGATCGATCGCGTTCTTAAAAATCAATTATCAAATACGGCAACAGTCGAACAAGCCTCTTTGGGTGGTGTTCAGCCGGTCGCAGAAATGCTCAACGTTATGGACAAAAACACCGAGACGGCAATCATGTCGCGCTTGGAGGAAAAAGATCCATTACTGGCAGAAGAAATTCGCAAACTTATGTTCGTCTTCGACGACATCGCGAAAATCGACGACCGTGGTATTCAAGCACTTCTCAAAGAAGTACCGAACGACAAACTTCTGTTGGCACTCAAAACTGCCAGCGAAGAGATTCGCAACAAAATCCTCAAAAATATCTCTGCCCGTGCGGCGGAAATGTTACGCGAAGATTTGGCGAACATGGGACCTTCACGTCTGTCCGACGTCGAAGGCGCTCAGCAAGAGATCGTCAATGTCGCTCGTCGCTTAGAGGCGGAAGGCAAAATCTTAATCTCAAGAGGTGGTTCAGAAGATGCAATGGTCTAATGCCAATCGTGTTGCTAAATCGGTCCTTTCAAAAGAAATGGCCGAAAAAACTGTCTTGGAGTTCGTCCCAGTTCGCTTTGATCTGGGTACACCCGAGCAGGCACTTAATTATTTAGCGGAAAAAGGCAAAGGTTCTGACTTCCGTATGAATGATGCCGTGCGAGTGCAAACTGGCATTGATCAGGTTGAAAAAGGTTCTGAGGAAGAGCGTGTCGAAGTTGCCGCCCTTGAAAAATTAAAAGAGATCCAAGAAGGCGCTTACAAGGAAGCTTATAACTTAGGCCTTGAAGAAGGCCGTAAAGAAGCTTTCGAAGCGGTTTCCGCAGATATCGCGGAACGCATGCAATCGATGGATACGTTACTTAATGGCATTAAAGATCTTAAAAAAGAAATGGCTTCATTCAATGAATCACATTTGATTCAGTTGGTGTTCCGCATGGCTTCGCGTTTAGCAAAAACCGAACTGACCGGAAACAACGAGGCCATGGTGCAAATCTTAAGAGACGCCGTCAGCCTTTCACAAGACGAAGAAAACATTACCGTGCGTGTTTCTCAGTCACAGTTTGAGTTCCTTGAGGAACTTAAAAAAGAAACAGGCCGTGAATTAGAATTTATCAAACGCATTCGTTTTGAACCTAGTGCTGAAGTATCAGACGGTGGTTGCATAGTTGAAACAAACTATGGCGAAGTCGATGCGCGCATCGAACAACGTATTGAACAATTATGGACAGTGCTGTCCGAAAATACTCCCAAGGTAAAAGATAAGGTCGCTGGTTAATGAGCGAATTTGAACTGAATCTGGAAAAATATTCTGAAGTCGTCGAGTCTATCCACTTAACTCGGGATAGTGGCAAGGTGACAGAGGTCAACGGTATGTTGATCAAAGGATACTTACCAGGCACGAGTGTTGGCAGTATTGTAAAAATCATTCCTAGCGGCATGGACAAACATTTCCTTGCCGAAGTTGTCGGATTTAAAGACAAACATGTTTTAATGATGGCCCTGAACGACATGCGTGGCGTGGCGTTGGGATCGAAGATCGTATTATCGCGTCAGATCGCGACCGTGCGTGCGGGCGAAGAGCTTTTAGGCCGCGTGGTCGATGGTTTAGGTCGTCCTTTGGATGACAAAGGCGAAGTTGAAAATTTCCGCGAAGTTCCTTTGTACAGCGAAGTTCGCAACCCTCTAGATCGTCGCCCTATTCGTGAACCTATTGATTTAGGCATTCGTGCTATTAACGGTGCATTAACCGCGGGCCTTGGCCAGCGTGTCGCTATTATGGCGGGTTCGGGTGTGGGTAAGTCCGTCCTTTTGGGGATGATGGCGCGAAACACCAATGCCGATGTGAACGTGATTGCGATGATCGGCGAGCGCGGCCGTGAGGTGCGCGAGTTTATCGAACACGATTTGGGACCAGAAGGCATGGCCCGTTCCGTCGTGGTGTGTGTAACGAGTGATCAAAGTCCTCTGTTACGTATGCGTGGCGCTTATGTGGCGACAGCCTTAGCCGAATACTTCTGTGGGCAAGGTAAGAATGTTTTGTTAATGATGGATTCAGTGACTCGTTTTGCGATGGCACAACGGGAAATTGGCTTAAGCACGGGCGAGCCGCCTTCACAAAAAGGTTATACGCCGAGTGTGTTTGCGACCTTGCCAAAGCTATTAGAACGCGCTGGATCTTTTGAAGGCGAAGGAAGTATCACCGGATTTTATACCACCCTTGTCGAAGGGGACGATATGAACGATCCGATCGGGGACTCTGTACGTTCGATTGTCGACGGGCACATTGTGCTCAGCCGTTCCCTTGCGCAAAGAGGACACTTTCCGGCGATTGATATCGGGCAAAGCTCAAGTCGTGTGATGCGTGCGGTGGTTTCGGCAGAGCATGCGAAATTGGCGCAAAAACTGCGAGAAGTCTTAGCCGTCTATAAAGACGCTGAAGACTTAATCAACATTGGCGCTTATAAGCCAGGTTCTAATCCAAAAATTGATAAAGCTGTGAAGGTGATTGACTCTGTGAACGACTTTCTTCGTCAACGCGTTGAAGATCCTTCCACTTTTACCCAGACGGTTCGTCAGCTGCAACAGATCTTAATCAATGCGTAAGACAGTACCGCGCGCAGGAAGCTCGAGGTAAAATATGAAGTTCAAATTCCCTCTCCAAAAAGTTCTTGAGCATCGCAAGATCAAAGAAAATCTGGCGCAAAAAGACTTCCAAGATGCAGTGATGCTGCTGACTAAGGAAAATGAACTCCTTGCGCAAATGGAGCAAGATAAGAGCGAAGCGCACAATCGCACGGGTTTACTTGCACAGCAGGGTGGGGCCCAAGGTCCAGCTTTCGCGCAAATTCATGATTTTCTGAAAGGCCAGGAAATCCGCCTGCAGCGCCAAAAGCAAAAAATTCAAGAAATCGAAAAATTGGTCGAGTCCAAAAGAGAAATTTTGCGACAAAGCGTTCTGGAATATAAAATTATGGAGAAGATGCGAGAAAACAAGTTTGAAGAGTATCGCCATGATCGCCTTACGGAAGATCAAAAAGAGAACGATGAGCAAAGCATCCTGCGCTTTAAAGCTGTGAAGGAATAGAATGAAAAGCGGATATGATCAATTTTTTAAAAACGCGCGCCAGGTAGCAGACAAACAAGGCGGCGTAAAATTTAATAAAAGCCCGTCACCGCGCTTGCAGCTTGATTTAGCCTCTGAAGACATGGAACAGCAAATCCGTCGTCGTATGAAAATGACGTCCACTAAAAAGAAAAAGAAATCCTCGGTGCCATGGAAAATGGTCGGCGTTTCTTTTGTCGGATTCTTAGTGGCTATTTGGGGATTTCAAAATCACGAAGAAGTCGAAAGCATCATCAAGCGTGTTGAATTCCAAATGACCGGGGAAGCCGTGGCAAATTCGCCAGCGGCTGAGGCTCCAGCAGGACCCGCGGCAAAACCTGCAGCCGAAGCGGCTCCAGCGGAAGCGCCGATGAGCACTGTTGAAATTGATCACTTAAAAAAATTAAACGACAGAAAAAAAGAACTCGATGCGCGTGAAGAAGAACTAAACCGCATGGAAGCAGAACTGCAAACGCAAAAAGTCGATTTAGAAAAACGTTTGAAAGATCTGGAAGAAATGCGCACTAAGATTTCCGGCATTTTAGAGAATCGGGTCAAGATCGACGAACAGAAAGTCGATACTTTGGTACAGATGTATACCAATATGAAAGCCCCGCAAGCGGCTAAAGTCTTTGAGACGATGGACGAGGATTTGGCCGTAGAAATACTTGGCCGTATGAAAAAGAAGAATGCTGCTGATATCATGAATTTATTAAAACCAGAAAAAGCTCAGATGTTATCGGAGATGTTTGCTGGTTATAAACGGCGACCTGCTAGCGCGCAGTAGCCATAACCCTTTTCCAAGGAAGGAGGAAGGTTTGTTACAAAGTATAGTCGGCCCTCCCATAATGGTGGGTGCGACCGATTTGAAATCGAAGCCTGAAAGGTCAGGCGAAAAAGATTTCAAAGGTTCCGGCTCCGAATCTTCATTCGGCAAAGCTCTCGAAGAAAAAATATCTTCGAAAAGCCCGAAGGAAGTCAAAGAGTCACCGCAGAAAGAGATGAGGCAAAAAGATAATGACAAGCCTCAGAAACAAGAAGCGAAGGACAAAGGAACCGAGGTTGCCAAGCCAGACGGGAAGATAGAAAAGAAGGCGACGGACAGACAGCAAGCAATACAGGAATTCATGGACTCTTTCGAGAGTGAATTCGAAATCCCTCCCACACGACTTGTGGAAGCGATGGCTCAGCTGGATGATCAACAGCTTACTCAATCTCCCGAAATAACAGCAGATGCTGTGATAGACCAATTGGATCTTAGCGACGAAGACGCTGACCAAGCCCGTGCTATGTACGCGGCGTTGTTGATTCAATTGTCGCAACCGCAAACTCCAGCGAAGAATGAAATCGTTGTGGGTGGTGGTGCGGCTGTGTCGAACACGCAAGTGCAAGCACGTACTTTAGCAATGCAAGAAAAGCAGAACGCCTTGGGTGCTTCTGTCGATCGTCTGAATAAAAGCTTTATGGCACGCCCAGAAGTGAAGACACTCGACACGCAAGGGTTACCTAAGGACCAAGCTTGGGCGCAGCAGATGGCCACGGAAACTTCTTTGCAAGACGGGCTTTCTATTGAAAATGCCGCTGACTTAGAAGTGCCGATGACCGACGCGCCAGCAAACCCAGGTCCGAAGTTGGATCAGTTGCCACCTCATCTGCAAGGTCAGATGAAGGAAGCAATGTCACCGGCTTTATTGGCGGCCTTAGCTGCGAAACACGCAGCACAAGCTCGTCAAGCAGAAGGAGCTTCTGAGGGGCCTGCTTTGATGGATGAATTCCAGCAAGCCTTGCAAGGGCCGAAGTTGGAAGCACCAGCAATGCCGCCGGGACAACAAGTCGTTGGGCAGCAAAAAGTAAATCAAGAATTTTTTCAGAATCAGTCGCAAGGACAATCGATGATGCAGCAAAATGCTCAGCAGTTTGCGCAAAAAGGAATGTCTGACAAAGCGACGACCAAAGGTGGCGAGATCGTCTCTGAAAAGAGTGTTGATTTCGCAAACAGTCTGACGGGGATGGAAGGTCTTCACGGCGCACCGATCAAAGGTGAAGCGTTGAAGGCGGAAATGGCAATGCCCATGGCCGCGGCCATACCAGCAGCTGCGACAAACCCTGCGGAAAACGAGACAGCCGTTAAGCAACTTATGAATCAAGCGCAATACCTGATCAAAATAGGTGGCGGCGAGATGAAAGTGCAAATGACCCCAGAAGGCATGGGCACGATTCACTTGAAAGTAATGTTGCAAGACGGAAAAGTGAATATGCAAATGTCTGCGGATACTCAGGAGGCAAAGAAGACAATCGAGTCTAGTCTAGCTGAACTGAAAACCAGTCTTGCTGCTCACAAGCTCTCGATGGAAAATGTTAAAGTAGATGTTGTAAGTGCAGCATCGACGGATACAGCCGCGCAAAACCAGACCGATTTGACTGGCCAAAATCAACGAGATCAAAATCAACAGACTCGTCAATTCTGGAATCAGTTCAATGACAACTTTGGTTCTCAAGGAAGAAAAGAGTCTTTCACAGAGATGCCAAATTTGAGAGGTTATGGTGCTAAAACCCGCGACCCATTGCAGCCGATTGAAATGAAAACTCAAGCGCGCAAGGTTGAAGGCAAAGGCAGCGGACTTAATTTAGTAGCGTAACGGCGAAAGCTGAAAGAGGGAGAAACGCATGACAGTCGTGGGTACAAAACTAGGAGTGAATGCATTCGGGGCGACACAAACGAAACCTGAAAATGCAGGGGCTTCAAATCTCAGTGCTCAAGATAAAGCAAAACTTGGCGGCGAAAACGTCGGCGAAGTTTTAAATAAGATTGTCGATGCGAATTGGACAGATCCTGCAAAAAAAGTTCGTACCGCAGGAAATCCAAGTTTGGATAAAGATGCCTTTTTCAAATTGATGCTAACGCAGATGAAAAATCAAGATCCGACCAATCCATTGAAGTCACATGAGATGGCGGCACAGCTTGCAAGTTTCTCTTCGTTAGAGCAAATGCAGAACATGAACAAATCGTTGGACGAATTAAAAAATGCGCAGAAGCCTTCAGAAAACTTCCAAGCATTGAATCTGATCGGCAAAGCTGTCGCAGGTGATTCTTCTAAAGTTGTGCGTGGTATTAATGATAAAGAGCATGATTTCAAATTCAATCTTCCGCTCGAGGCAAGTGAAGTCACAGTGAAAGTTCGCGATGGCGAAGGAAACATTGTGCGCACTTATAACTTGAAGGGTTTGAAGAAGGGTGAAAATAAACTCACTTGGAATGGTGAAGATGAAAAGGCGCAAAAATCTCCTGCTGGTGAATATCAATTTTTAGCTGAAGCAAAAACTGCTGATGGTAAAAAGATTGGTATCAAGACAGACTTCGAAGGAATGATCACAGGCGTGAGTTATTCTGGAGAAGGACCGGTCTTACACGTAGGAAATCAGGCCCTTCGCTTTGCGGACGTGAAAAAGATTACGGACCCACGTCTTATGAACAACGACCAGAAAGTAAATGATGTAACAAACCTAGACTTGAAGAAAGATGATGCCATAGGACAAACTAAAAAAGAGGAAAACGTAGAGCAACAAAAGGCTCCACCAAACTCCGCTTCCATGGCAAAGTCTAATCTCATGAACAACGTCGGTTTAAGCCGAGACATGATGGAAAAGATAGCTAAGGAGACGGCACAATAAAATGGTGGACTTAAAAAAGATACAGACTCTAGATCAACTCATCCCGCAGCAACCAGGAAAGGTCAAACAACCTGATCTGGGGACGGGACCCTCCTTCAAGGAGACACTGGGGACGCTCGAAGGCTTAACACCTTCAAGCATCGGCAAAGTGAATACGCAAGGCCTGCCAAAGGCTTTAGATGGAGTGAAGTTTTCGAACCACGCGATTGAGCGGATGAATACACGGGGAATAAGTTATTCACCGGATGACATTCAGAAGCTGAACGATGCGGTGACGAGAGCGGCGGCTAAAGGTTCGAAGGATTCGTTAGTGTTAATGAATGATTCGGCTTTAATCGTCAGTGTGAAGAACAAGACGGTTGTAACCGTGATGGATAAAAACGCTTTGAAAGAAAACGTTTTCACCAACATCGATTCAACAGTTGTGGTCTAAGCGCAGCGGGTGCTCCCCGAGTGAAAGCAGGAAGCTGACACTGAAAGAGCGAAACTAGCAGAGTGGATGGGCTTAGTTAGTTTTGATTTAAAAATTTAATAAATTTAGGGCTGGTCCTCGTAGAGGAGGCCCTCCAAACGGCGGTTCTTGAATAGAGCTGCCAACGACATGGAGGTCACATGGGTATTCTTTCGTCACTTTACACGGGTGTGTCTGGTATGACTGCGCAAGGCGAGGCTTTGGGCGTTATCGGGGACAATATCGCAAACGCGAACACTATCGGTTTCAAAGCGAGCCGCGCTGAATTCCAAGATATCATCTCTAAAAACTTAAAAGGTATTCTCGGCGGAAATCAAATCGGTCGTGGTGTAAAGATCGGTGCAGTAAATCCGATCCTGACTCAAGGTAACGTGGATGCAACTGAGAAAGTAACAGACCTTGCGATCTCTGGTGACGGTTACTTTAAAGTAAAAGGTTCAGACGGTGAATCGTTCACGCGTGACGGATCTTTCCACTTTGACCGTGAAGGTTACTTGGTAACTAATGACAATCAAAAAGTTCAAGGTTTCGCGACAGACGAAAAAGGGAACATCGTTAATAAAATGACTGACATCAAATTCCCTCGCGCGTTGATCCCAGCGAAAGCGACAAAAGAATTGAAGTTAGATCTGAACTTAGATTCGCGCATGGAAGCGACGAAAAAATTCGATATCAAAGATCCATATTCAACTTCTCATTACTCTACTGGTGTTGAGATGTACGATTCACAAGGTAATAAGCACTTGGTCAGCTTCTTCTTCAATAAGACTGCGGACCGT
>CAMLMF010000047.1 GCA_946480995.1 uncultured Bdellovibrio sp.
TTGGCCTTAAAAGAGATTGTGCGAAAGAGTGGTTGGTTTTGTTCTTTTAACTGCACCGTCAGGGTTTTCCCCGCAAAATCTTTTTCTAAGACCGCGCCGGAATCATGGGTGTAAAAGAAAACTTTTTTTCCAGAAACTAAGGCAATAGGGGTGGATTGGTCTGAAAGTTTCTGTGTCTGGGCGTCGGCCTTGTCGACCAAGGCTTCATGACAGCGCAGCAGCAGATTCAGTTCGTTCGAGGCATGAGCTAGGGGGCAGGTTGCAAAAAATGCGGCAAAGAGCCATCGTCCGTGTGTCTTCATATTACTTAAGCATAGAGACGAAACACGATCTCTTCGAGTCCAGATTGAATTCTTGTCGGCGCAGGAAAATTCCTCTACGCTTTTGATATAGGAGCAACTTATGAAAAAAGCAGCGTGGATTATTCTTACGGGCGCTCTTGCCGCGGGCTGTGCTGAAAAGGGCATCTCGGGCGGTTCAAGTGCCCTGTCCCCGGGAATCTCTTCTTCATTTTTTATGACTAAGCCCCAGCCAACGGAACCCGTGGTTTTGGTGTTTGATAAAAAGTATGCAGGACCAAAGGCTGTGAATTATCGCAAGTCCGAGGCTTTAAAAATGTCAGGCAGCGCCACGCTAGATCCCAAAGCGATGAAGCAAATTGCCAAGCCCGTTAAAAAAGAAAAGAACGCCCTTTTTGTTTTCGATCTACGCCAAGAATCCCATGGCCTGATCAATGACATCCCGGTGACATGGCAAGCAGATCGGGATTGGGCCAACGCGGGTCTTAATCACGAAGAGGCTGTCCGTCGCGAACGCCGTCAATTAGGGGATTTGCGCGTCGGTGAAAGTATCAATGGTGTTAAAATTAAAAGCATTGAAACGGAAGAAAGCATGGTGCGCAGTAGTGGGCATCAGTATGTGCGTTTGACCGTGACGGACCACGTGCGTCCGACAGATTCAGAAGTGGATTTATTTATCGAGGCTGTACGGGCTTTGCCAGAACGTGCTTGGGTGCATTTTCATTGCCGCGCGGGCAAGGGACGCACGACCACATTTATGGTTTTGTATGACATGTTAGTGAACGCACGGGTGGATTCTTTCGAGGCGATCGTGGATCGCAATACTAAATTAAGCGACGACTATGACGTTCTTACTGTGGGCGATCCTTCAGATTGGAAACACATTTATCAAAAGGAACGGGCCGCTTTTGTCACAGAGTTTTACAATTACGCTAAGGCGCATCCGCGCGGTGAAAATAAATTATGGTCAGAATGGGTGTCACGATGAGATTCATTTTTGCAACGGTCTTAGCGGCTGTACTTCTAAGTTCGTGTGCTCATAAAAGAACTTCCGACACGACTCTGTTGGAAGACAGTGCCTTTGCTGCCAAAACATCCTCCTCCCCAGTTGGAAAAAAGGGGGATAAAGCCGGAGCGGTCGAGGTGCCAAAGACCACGGGTATCGTCGTTGATAATAAGGATTTGCAAGCCCTCGAGAGCATGACTAAGGCCGTAGAGGCCTATGTGATAAAGGGCGAAAAGAAATCTTTCACGAAGTTGTGTAACGATAAGCGCTTTGACTGCTTTGTCGATGAAGTGAATTTCCCCAAGGGAAAAAAGAAAATCGTGCGCACAATCCCTCCTTATGCCACGGGAACAAAAATGGGTTTACAGGGCGAAAAGCGGATCCATGTTAAATATGACTTCTATCCATAAAGTCATTCTTGTTTCTTAGTTTCAAATCGAAGCGGAAAATAAAGTAAGGTTCTTAACTACCTGATGTAGATCATTAAAGGCTAAATCGGAGCATTATGTTTTTGTAAAAGAACATAAACTTTTAACTGGTAAGTCCGATAAAGACTCGCTTGATTGATAGTACTACTAAATAACAAGGAGTTTCAGGAATGGGCCTATTTAAAACCGCTTTGATCGTTGCAACGATGTTTTCATTTTCAGCACAAGCAGAAGAAGCTTGTACAAAAGAACAAGCTAAAGAAGCCGTGGAAAAAGTTTGTAAAGAAATCGAAGCTAAAGGCGATGGCGCTTTAGAGATGATTCAAGGATTTCGTTTTTGTGGCAATAACTATGTTTGGGTGCAAGATTCTGACATTAATATGGTGATTCATCCAATTAAGCCAAAACTAAATAAAACGTCCTTAAAAACGAATACAGATGACAATAAAAAGCTGCTTTTTGTTGAGTTCGACAAAATGGCGAATGCAAAAAAAGAGGGCGGTTGGGTTGACTATGTATGGCCGAAGCCAGGCGCTGACAAAGCGACAGACAAAATTTCATTTGTTAAGAAATGCGGTGGCGACAAAAAATGGATCGCGGGATCTGGGATCTGGAAGTAATTGAATTCTAATACTGCTCTTGGATTGAGGCATTTATGGCAATGGGTTTTCGAGGGAAGCTGTTATTTTTGATTTTCTTCGCGATTACTTTATGCGCGACGATCTTGATTTTAACTGGTGCGATCACGACAAGAAGTGCGTTGGCAAAGCAAATGCAGGAGCAACTTTTGTCGCATGGTCTGGAAGCAAAAGAAAATATTAACGATCATGCCAAGCGTTTGCAAAAATATGCCTTGCAGATTCAAGACAGCCGTTTGATTGAAAGTATGTTCATTTCATACGAGGGCGCTCTTTACGGAGCCGCCCTGGTTCCGGGGAAAGATTTGCAGGCTTACACCCCTTCTTTTGAGAACTTAAATAAAACGTTCTACGAACGTACAAAACGCACAGCTCACGACTTTAGTTTCGACGATATCATCTTGGTGTCCACGAATGGCCAGGTTATTTTTTCTTTGGCCGATTCTAAAGACGCCTCCGTATTTCTTGGCAAGAATCTTGTCACGGGTGTGTTTAAGGATTTGAAGGTGGGTCAGTGTTATCGCGCAGCTCGCGATTCCCAAAACAACGAAGTTATTTTTTCCGGATTGTCTTTTAATCCTGAACTAAAAAAAGTTGTGGGATTCCTTTGTCAGGGGAAAAAAGCCGAATTTGATCATGCCGCCGACGGAGTCAAGAAGGGCGACGTGATGGGCGTGGTTATTTCGAAAATTGACATGCAAGAACTGGGTAAAAATATTTCCTGGACGTTCGGAGCTGGGGATACGGGTGTTTCCTATCTTTTAGGGACGGATCAACTTTTACGAACGAATTATCACCCAGTGCAAGGGACCAAAATTGATACTGAGCAAAGCTTGCAAGATAAAACCAAACTTAACAGTGCCGCGATCGAACAAGCTTTGTCAGGGAAAGAAGGGGTCCTCACAGCCGCGAATCCTTTCGGTAAGGAAGTTATTTCCTTTTCGTCGTCGTTTGATTTCTTTCATGAAAAGTGGATCGTTGTAGCTGAAAAAGAAACTGCGGAAATTTTTGCTCCCGTTAAGGGAATGATTTGGCTTCTTGTCGGTTTAGGCGCGCTGACGTGCTTGTTGGTTGGAATTGTCAGTTTCTTGGCTATTAATAGCTGGACTGCGAAACTTCGTGATATCAGTCTGAAAATGTTTTCAAGCTCTGAGGTCATAGGCGTCAGCAGCGGTCGACTTAATGATTCTTCGGTCCGCATGTCAGAAGGTGCATCCCAAGGCGCGGCGGCCTTAGAAGAAACAGTGGCGTCGTTGTCGGAGGTGTCTGCGATGGTTGATACGAATTCGGCCAACGCACAAAAGGCCTATGAACTTTCCGTGAAGAATACGGAAGCGGCAGCACAAGGTTCAGAAAAGATTTCGCAACTGATCGAATCGATGAAGACAGTGGCCGAACGAGCTGAGAAAGTTTCTGAAATCACTGCGGTCATCGAAGATATCGCCTTTCAGACCAATTTGTTAGCTTTGAATGCTTCTGTCGAAGCGGCGCGTGCAGGTGAACAGGGTAAGGGCTTTGCCGTCGTGGCGGATGCTGTCCGAGCTCTTGCGCAAAAAAGTTCATCTTCTGCAAAAGAAATCACGGTCTTGATTCAAGACACCGTTGAAGTGGCTAATAAAGGGCGTAAAGAAGCCGATGAAAGTGGCAGCGTGTTGGTCGACATTGTAAAGTCGATTAAGCAAACGACAGAAATCAATCAATCGATCGCGGATGCATCACGAGAGCAGTCAACCGGCACCCGCGAGATTTCTTCAGCCATGAATAGCATTGATCAAACAACACAACAAAACGCAGCCTTGGCAGCCAGTGTGCAAGAAAGCTCTGGGGAATTGTCGCAGCAAGCGGAGAATTTAAAAGCAGTTTTTGGCTCGTTAAATCAGTTTTTGAATGGTCCAGCAGATAGGAAACCGTAGTTAGTTCTTTCTTAAAATAATCGACTTCATCAAGGGCTCCTGATCGGGGAGCTCAAAATCCAATCCTTGGGTTGGTGCAGGTAAAATTTTGAAAGAGAAATCTTTTTTAAGCTTGGTCAGGCGTAAATGCAGATCACCCGTGGTCCACTTTTCATAGTTTGTACAAAATAGCAATAAGCCGTTCTTTTCTAAGCAGTACATGCAGCTAATAAGCAGCTCATCAAAGTTTTTGCTGATAGAAAAGGTGCCATTCTTCGAGCGGCCAAAAGAAGGCGGATCGCAAATGATCAGACCAAACTTTCGCTTGCGTCGGATGGTGCCTTTTAAGAATAACAAACAGTCCTGTACAAAGAACTCGTATTTCTCGTCTTCGGCGTTCAGCTGATTGATCTCGAAATTGCGTTTGCTCCATTCGATGAAGTTCTGCGAAACATCGACCGTGCAAACTTCTTGCGCCCCGGCTTTTGCGGCAACGACACTAAAGCCACTGGTGTAGGAAAAAAGATTTAATACGCGACGATCTTCGGCGTGGTTTTGCACCCACAGGCGATTTTCGCGTTGATCTAAAAATACTCCGGGTGACAATCCCGAATCAGTGCGCAGTTCATACAGGATGCCATTTTCCTTGGCGTTCCAGCGTGTCGCGGTATTACCAATCTTCCACAGGATCTCGGCGTTGGGGTCCTCACCACGGTTTAACATTTTGCGAATCAGAATTTTTTTACCATGGCGTTTGGACAACTTTTCAAAACGCAACAGATCCTGCACGGTAGGGTCGGATTCCTTGTACCAGTAGACCCATAAGTGATCGCCGTATTGATCAATGCGATAAGTATCAAGCTCACGATGACTGAGGCGCAGGGATTCATCTTTGATTTCTGAAAACTTAAACATGCGCTCGCGTCGCTGTAAGGCCTCAGCTAAAATCAGGTCTTCAGTTTCGGTCGGGGCCGTTTCTTCGGCCCACACAGGGAGGTCGGTGTGAAAATGCACTTTCTTACCCTGCAATTCAAAGTTCAAAGACAACGAGTGCAGGCATAAGCGGAAGTACGGCGTGCCCCCGTGATCGCTGTCACCTAAAATAGCGATACCATTGGCCTCGGCGTGCAGGCGAATTTGGTGGGGCTTGCCAGAGTATGGAATAGCTTCCCACAATTCGTGATTGCCCAGTGTGCGCAACCATTTGAAGGTCGTCTTTGAGTTGGGCTCTTGCGACGTCAGACTGACGAAAGCGTTCTTTTCTTTGTGAATAAAGGATTCGTAAGTAAATTCTTTTTGCGCAGACTTTTTGTCGGTAAGGAATAAGTATTTTTTAGCGACTTTATGCTGTTCAAAAAGCTGGGAAATCTGTGCGGCCAGCTCCGAGGAGGTGGCAAAAACCAAGGCACCGGAGGTGGCTTTGTCCAGGCGATGCACGACATAAAGTTTGCGATCCAACTCGTCTTCGTAAATTTCAACGCAACCACGCTTACCGAACTCCGGAGAGTGCGTGTTAAGTCCGGCGATCTTGTCAACGAAGATGCAGCCGGCTGATTCGGTGTAGCGAAGTTTAATCAGACGTGTCATCCAACCAATATAGTCCGGTTTTCATTGAGGGTCATCGGGATATTCGTTAGAAATAAGAGCTGGACCCTTTGCGGGTTATTTGGAGGTTTTTTTGAAAAAGCTTATTTTAGTAGCTCTCTTTGCAGTTCCTTTTTTAACAGGTTGTGGAATCCAGTCTTTACCGCAAGGTAAAAATGGAACGGAAGCCGCGTTGGCGGAAGTGAACAATCAATACAAACGTCGAGCTGATTTGATTCCCAATTTGGTCAATGTCGTCAAGGGTTATGCCAAGCATGAGCAAGAGACTCTAACAGCAGTTACGGAAGCCCGTGCAAAGGCGACCTCGACACAGATCGATCCTTCAAAAGTTTCTCCGGAACAATTGGCAAAATTCCAGCAAGCGCAGTCTGGCTTGTCTCAAGCGTTGGGGCGTTTGATGGTGGTGACTGAAAAGTACCCGGATTTGAAAGCCGATCAAAACTTTCGCGATCTGCAAGCGCAGTTGGAAGGTACAGAAAATCGCATCACGATTGCGCGTCAACGCTATATCGAAGCGATTCAGCAATTTAATAACTTGGTGACAGTCCCGCCAACCAGTTGGACAAACTCATTGATGTACCACTTTGAAAAAATGCCTCAGTGGGATATGACTCCAGACGAAAAAGCGCAGGCTGAAAAAGCTCCTGACGTTAAATTTTAATTTAGCTGTCTAGAATGCGTTTATTAACCACTCTTCTTTTTGTTCTGATCAGCGGCTTGGGCTTTTTAGCCCAGGCTGAATTCAAAATTCCTGCTTTGACCGGGCCGGTGATTGATGAGGTCGGCTATCTCACACGCTCGGATCGCCAAGAACTGATGCAGCTTTTGTATGACTTCAATCGTCGTGGCAAAGCGCAAATGCAAGTGATGATCTTGCCGGATTTGCAAGGTCTGACGATCGAGCAAGCTTCTATCGAAATCGTTGATAAGTTAAAGTTGGGCGACGAAAAAAAGGACAACGGTGTCCTGCTGTTAGTCTCAGCCCAGGAACGCGCCTTGCGCATTGAAGTGGGGCAGGGGTTAGAAGGCGCCATCCCTGACATTACAGCCAAGCGAATCATCAGTGATCAGATGATTCCACTGTTTCGAGCGAAAAGATTTTCATCAGGTATCGTTGTCGGCGTGCATGAGGTCTTGCGCCTTGCTGATAAAGAGTTTGCTGATGAAAATAAACTGGAGGAGTCTTCTTCTGGTGGCAACATTCCCTTCGGTGTCATTATTCTTTTGTTGATCATTATTTCAGTTCTAGGTCGCTTTGGTGGCGGTCGCGGTCGTCATCTACGTGGTGGTGGTCCTTGGGGCGGCGGCTATGGCGGTGGAGGCTGGGGTTCTGGTGGCGGCGGAGGCGGCGGCTGGTCCGGCGGCGGCGGTGGATTCTCGGGCGGCGGCGCTTCGGGGAACTGGTAATGGGAAGGTTGCAGATGCAGAATTCATGGATCCAAAAATATCTTTCCGAAGATGAGCTCAATAAAGTTGAGGAAACAATCTCTCGGGTTGAAGAGTCAACGCGAGGTGAAATTGTCCCTGTGATTGTGAAGCGTTCTTCCACAGTGGGACACGTGCCTTTGACACTGACTTTGTTGTTAACTTTGCTTTTGGTTATTGCAGAGCTGCCTTTTAGTGACTGGCTATGGGTGACTCCGTGGGTGTACTTGTGGCCTTTTGTACTTGTTGCTATTTATTACTTCGCGCATTTTTTAGCGAAGTCTTTGTGGATCCAAAAAGTTTTTGTTCCCGAACGGGATGAAATGAATCAAGTCCACCAACGCGCGCAGCTCGAATTTTACGCCAATCGTATTCATCGCACAGAAAATGGCACCGGAGTTTTGATTTTTGTTTCGATCATGGAAAAGAAAGCCGTTGTTCTTGCCGACGAAGGCATTTCTAAGCAGCTGCCCCCTGAAACTTGGGACAAGGTGGTCGCTTCGTTAGGGGAAGCTCTTCGCAAAGGCCATTGGGGGCATGGATTCGTACAGGCCATTGAAAACTGTGGCGAGCATCTTAAGACGCACTTTCCCATTACATCACCGCGCCAAAATGAGCTGAAGAATCATCTTGTTGTAAAAGACTAAGTTCGTAGGTATATTTTTTTTCGTATTAGTATTCGCGTGGGGCCATAGTTCAATGGATAGAATGCCCGGCTTCGAACCGGTCGGTTGCAAGTTCGAGTCTTGCTGGCCCCACCACTTTCTTCCTCGCACATCTCTTTCATCGAAAAATGCTTAGACTTTTTTAATTTGCCTGAAGGTGATGTTGATCCTTGGGCCGCAAGCTTTGCTTCGTTTTGGCAAGGCATGGGCCCAGTGGTGTTGAGTCGTTCCTTGCATGATCAGAACGCTTCCGTGTGTCAGCGGAAGCGTTGCTTTTAAATCCTTTTTTTTGCTGTGTTGAAATTTAAAATCTCGGGTGGCGCCAAAGCTCACCGAACAGATGATCGGATTGGGGCCCAGCTCTTTTTCATTATCGCGATGCCAGCCCATGCTGTCTTGTTCATTTCTGTATTGATTTAGTAAGGCACTATTAAAAGTCAGACCCAGTTCTGTTTCAATTCTGTCTTTAATTATCTGCAGGGCCGGTGTCCATTTCTGCGGCTGCATCGTGATGCCGGAATAACTGTAGCTTTCATCCCCGCACCAAGCAGTGAGTCTTGGCTGCATTATTTTTTTACCGAACAGGATGATCGGTTCATGCTTCCACGGAATTTCTTTTAGTAGGACATTAAAGAGCGAATCACTTTCTTCCTGCGAAAAAAAATCAGGATAAAAATAGACTTCGCCATCTTGAGGTAGCAGATTTTTTTTTGGTGCCATATTGCCTCAGTGAATCCAGCCCATCATCAAAGCACCCAAAGTGCCACTTCCAACAAGAACCCATAAAGTCACACCTTGTAAAAAGGGTTTTGCGCCCACATTGCGAATCGTTTCGCGGGTTAGACTTGTGCCAATTAAGAACAGGGTTAAGACCAAAGTTCTTTTCGCAATCATGTTCACGATCTCGCCCGCCGGTTTTAAGTCCGGTACATAAGTGACTAAAGCTGCGGCCAACAAGAAGCCTAAAATAAACCACGGCTTCTTTGCTTTTCCGGCTCCAGTTTCGGCTGAATTTTTTTTTGCGCAAATTAAACCGATTGTAAAAGCCACCGGAACAATCCACAAGGCACGCGCTAATTTTACAGTGGTGCCGACCTCCAAAGCTTGATGACCAAATTGCATCGCTGCTCCGACCACAGAGCTTGTGTCGTGAATTGCTAAAGCACTCCACAAACCAAATTGCACTTCAGATAAATGGAAGTAATGACCGACCGGAGGAAAAATGAACAACGCCAGTGAATTTAAAAGAAAAACCACCCCTAAGGAAACTGAAACTTCATGGGACTTCGCCCGGATAACTGGTGCCACAGCGGCGATGGCGCTGCCGCCACAAATGGCCGTACCGACTGTGACTAAAAGTGAGGTGTCAGGTGAAGTTTTAAAGAATTTTCCTAAAAGAGTACCCAACAACAACGCGCAAGAAATGCCGATGATAGTGTAACCGACTCCTTGCAAACCCACTTTGCCAATCACGTTCAAGTCCATTCCAGCACCAAGGCCAACGACGGATAGAGGTAAAAGTTTTTGCGTGAGTTTGCGTGATTTATCCAAGTAAGGATTACCTAAAGCAACTGCGAGAACCACACCCATTAACAGAGCCACGCCTGAAGAAATAAATGGCGCTAAACTAAGAATCGCGGCCAAGGGAATAAGTATTTTCGACAATGAATTCATGAGTACTCCTTGAGTTTGAAAGTAGCTTGGAACTTTTTTGTTGGCACTGTTTTTCTGCACAAATGTCGACCCCAGGAGGGCGGCTTGATAACGATTGTTGTTGTTTAGATCGCGTGCTCTAATATTTCGGGGGGAATACATCATGCTCGAAAAACGTTTACTGGAAATCTCTAAGAATCCCAAATATCAAAAATTAGTACGAACAAGAAACTTTTATGGCTGGAGTCTGACGGCAGTTATGATGCTGGTCTATTACGGATACATATACTTAGTCGCTTTTAAGCGTGACTATTTAGCGCAAACTTTAGGTGACAGTGTGATGACCTTAAGTATTCCGTTTGGATTAGGCGTGATTGTTTTCACAATTCTTATAACTGGCGTTTACGTTCGTCGTGCCAATGCAGAGTTCGACAAATTGATTCAAGAAATTTTGCAGGAGACAAAATAGATGCAACATCAATTCAGAAAAGTTTTCTTAGGTCTTTGCGCTGCTTTATTTTCAACAAGTGTTTTTGCGGCCGGGGACTTGGGGCAACTTGAAAAGCAACCAGTCAACGTTGTGGCTATTGTGATGTTTGGCATTTTTGTTATGGCCACGTTGTGGATTACAAAGTGGGCAGCAGCTAAAACAAAATCGGCAGCGGATTTTTATACGGCGGGCGGAGGCATTACCGGATTTCAAAATGGTTTGGCCATCGCGGGTGACTTTATGTCAGCGGCGTCGTTCCTAGGGATTTCTGCAGCAGTCATGGTTAATGGCTATGACGGCTTGATTTATTCCATCGGCTTTTTAGTCGGTTGGCCGATTCTTACTTTCCTTATGGCGGAACGGTTGCGCAACTTAGGTAAATTTACCTTTGCCGATGTCGCGGCTTATCG
>CAMLMF010000048.1 GCA_946480995.1 uncultured Bdellovibrio sp.
CGAAATGTTGTCGGCTAAACGCACTTGCAGACTTGCGGGAATGAGCTTTAAAAGCTCATCGTCTTGAGAAATATCTGGAGCATAGCTTGCCAATTGTGTGCGGAAATCACCCAAGGCTTTTTCCTGACTGACTAAATGGATCTCACCCACTTTACCCGTGGCTTTAAGACGTTCTTCGATTTCAAGACGGCCTTTTTCAGACAGGTCTTGGGCTAGATACACTGTCATCTGCACATCTTCGCCCCACAAGGTCAGGATATTACGAAAGTTTTGTGAAACTAAGAGCGAGGCCCCCATGACGACGAAACAAGCTGTCACAACGATCAAGGTAGAAACTTTGAGGGCCCAGTTTTTTTGTGGAGGTCTCATTTTGTATCCCCCACAATCATCCCGTCGCGCAATTCAAGAGTGCGTTTTTTTCTTTGCTTCACCATCTCATGATCGTGGGTTGCAACAAATACTGTTGTCCCTTGCGCACAAACACGCTCAAGCAAATCCATGATTTCTTGGCTTAAACGAGGATCTAAATTTCCAGTCGGCTCATCGGCAATCAGGACGCCGGGCTGATGAATGATCGCACGTGCGATCGCAGTTCTTTGCTGCTCACCACCCGAAACAAAGTCGGGAAATTGATCATGTTTGTGGGCCAGGCCGACTTGTTCCAAAACCTCATAAACGCGACGCTGAATACTGGGGGTTTTATCGCCACGCACGATCAATGGCATCGCGACGTTTTCAAAAATTGTTTTGTCTTTAAGTAATTTAAAATCCTGAAAGACCACCCCAATCTTTCTGCGAAAGAACGGAACTTGTCCCGATTTGATTGTGAGCAGATCGTGACCTGCAACCTTCACGTTCCCTGACGTCGCAACATCATAGGCCGAGATCATTTTGAAAAGCGTTGTTTTGCCAGCACCACTAGGGCCTGTAAGAAAAACGAACTCGCCCTTGTCGATTCTTAAATCTACATTTTTTAGAGCATGAACGTCGCCGGGGTATGTCTTATAGACGTGAGAGAATTCAATCATCTCTCTATCTTATGAAAATGCAGCCCTGAAGAGTACTCAACCGAGGTCGAGTTTTATGGCATTGCACCCGTCATAAGCGTATCGATAATCGTAGAATGCTGACGACGCAGAGCAAGTTTAATGGCTTCCTCAGTTTGACTGGAACCTAGACGCAGTACCGTGTCATAAGGAGTCTTAATAGTTTTTAAAACTGCGCCATTGCAAAAAATACGACTGACTAGATAAGGATTCTGCAAACCCCAATCTTCCGTCTGTACGTGGAATTTTTGCCCGCGAACGTTAATGTCTGAATTAAAACCTTTTTGCACTCAAAAAACCTCACACTATTTCTAACAGAATTTTCTTGTTTGCTCACTAAGTTTTTCCTTGGTCGATCAACTATTTAAAACTATAAAAGAGGAGCAAAAAACCAAAGGAGTCCCTTGTGAATAAACTTGTAAGTCTGACCGCTATTTTAGTCCTTTGCTCATCATTGTCCGCACATGCCGAAGAGCCTTTCGCTGGTGAAGCGGAAGCCGGAGCTATTGTCGTCAGCGGCAACAACAATTCTGAAAGCTATAATGCGAAAGCAAAATCCATTTATACCCACGATCAGAATATCTACACAGCCTTCGGTCGTTATCTGAAAACCAACTCAAATGGCCTTGAAAGCGCGCGCAACTGGGAAGCCGGCTTAAGATATGAACGTGAATTGGCAGAATACCTAGGTTTGTTCGTAGGTCAAAAAGCAGAAAGTGACGTGTACAATGGCTACACTCAAAGGGATTCATCCGATGCCGGTTTGAAGTATTCTTTTGTCAAAACGGACGAATTGAACTGGTTCTTCGAGACCGGTTATCGTTACCAAAAAACCCAACCTGTTACCGGTGTAAATTCCTATGACAACTTGGGTCGTTTGTATATGGAGTACAATCAGGTCCTCAACGACACTTTATCTTTGAAATACTGGGCCGAGTATTTGCCAAACTTCACTGTGACTGATGCTTTTCTTGCCAACACAGAAGGTTCCTTGAACATCATGTTAAATTCGGTATTCTCTTTGAAGCTTGCTTATTTATTGCAATATCAAAACGTGCCGGCTTCGGGCGGAAAGTATACAACTACGACAACGACTATGAATCTAGTCGCGAAATTTTAAGAGGGAGATTTCTATGTTTAAGGAGTTTAAAGAGTTCATCATGCGCGGCAACGTCCTGGACCTAGCCGTAGGTATCATCATCGGTGCGGCGTTCGGGAAAATTGTTTCGTCTTTTGTTTCTGATATTCTGACACCTGTTTTGAGTTTAGCTCTGGGTAAAGTCGATTTCTCCAATCTATTTGTAGCCCTCAATGGTGAAACATACACAACATTGGAAGAAGCTAAGAAAGCTGGCATTTCCACGCTGAACTATGGCCTTTTTATCAACATGGTTATCGACTTTGTAATCGTGGCGTTTGCGATCTTCATGATCGTGCGCATAGCAAATAAATTTAAAAAAACTGAAGCACCACCGCCGCCGAATACAAAAGAATGCCCTGAATGCCTTTCTGCTATTCCTTTAAAAGCTCGTAAGTGCGCTCACTGCGCAAGTGTTCAAACGGCTTAGTTCCTTTCTTTCTTGTCTGACTTTGGAGTTTGCAACTGTGCAGGCTCCAATGTTCATCTCAATTTGAGACATCTTGCCATTGTTAGCCCAAAACCCAGTCAAGGTTTTGCTCACAAGTGACGATATTTGGTACTGCTATTGCATCAAATATTTTCATCGGGGAGGCATTCAATGAGTAAGACTTCAGGCTCAATGAATCAGACAGTTGTCAAAATTGTGTTCGGTATTTTTGTGGGGTTTGCGCCCGCTGCCGGATGGGCCCAAACTCCTTCAAATTACGCCGAAATGAAGAAGGACTGCCTTGAACGTGCAGAACCCTTCAAAGCTGACAAAGCTGAATACGCCTTTCAATACAACTCTTGTATGGCAACATCACAAGGTGGCAGGGCACCTGAAAGACTAGAAGACAAAGGCAAAGTAAATTGCAACGACGTTCAAAAAGAATATAAAGAAATACGCAATAACATCACCAAAGCCTGCAACGACGCTGGTCTTGGAAAAAAATGCGCTTCAAACTCCATTGCCTGTGGTGAAGAAATGGAAGAAGAAGACTTTGACACAGTCAGCGCAATCGGCGCTGCCCTTGGAATTCAAAATGCCAATAATCAGCAAGTCTCGAATAAGTGTCCACAAATGAGCACTCGTGACATTTCTGAAGGACGTAAAAGTCTACAAAAAGAAATCAAAGAAGACGAAAAAGAGCTTGCGGACTTAACTAAGGAAGCTGCAGAGCTTCAGGCCGATTACGACAAAGAAGTTCAAAAAATCCAAGAAGAACTGACCAAAGCGCAAGAGGACTATAAGAAAAAAGAAAAAGAATTCAGCCAAGAGGAACGCCAACGCATTGCTGATTTCCAAAAAACGCAAGCTCAAGCAGCTCAAGATATGCGAACGAAAGGCGATGAGATCTTAAGTTTACGCGGTCAATTGACTGCCCTTTTAAGAAATAAAGCAAGAGCTCTGAATAAGCTTTCTGAGTCAACAGGCAAGCTTGCATGTATGGCTGAAGTAAATAAGATGAAGGCTGAGTATGAAAAAATGATGGGTTCTAGCACTTCAAGCAGTGCTAACTTTATTGGTCAGGCAAAAAAGAAGAAGCTTGAAATGACTCGGACCTACTCAACGTGTATGGCTGACTTCTATCAACAAAGAATTCAGTTGAACGAGCAAACGCAAAATCAGCAAGAAACCTTAGAAAAAAAGATCGCTGACACTCAAGCGACTGTAGACAATATTCAAGATTCATTAAACTTAGCGCAAAATCAGCTAAACGAAATCGCCAAGGACGCGTCAGAAAGCAAAAAAGAGGCTTTGCAAAGCGTGATTGACTTGGGCACAAGACTGCAGCAACAAATGCAAGCTGCCTACACTAAATTGCAAAAGAACTTACAGGCTTTACAAACAAAAACTGCAAGCTTGCAGAAGTCTTTGTCGACCTCTAATAACGAATTACTTTCTCTTGGGCCTGTGCCTAAGACGAAAAAGGACTTGTCTGCGTCTGACGCTGCACAAACTATTTCTGACGAAGTTCGAAATTTAAACACCATTTTAAATAACGACGAGAAGAAAAAATGTATTCCAGGGATAGAAAAGGAAATCAATCAACTGAAGAAATCCCACGGGGTTAACTAAGCACCCCGCCTTCCGACCAGCAACGATGTCCTCGTCATTCGTCGAGGACATCTTCTCACGCACTCAGCTAATACGACAGTGTGCTAGACCCACACTCCTCCCGCTGCTAGAATAGGGGCTCATTAAAGGAGCCCTATCCTGTGTTAAAAAAAATCATCCTGTTTATTGTCGCTCTTGGCCTCATCGGAATTCTTGGTGCCTATCTTGTTGTTCGATCTGTGCAATCGTCCCTGCCACAACTGATCACCGTTAAAGACTTCCAACCGCTGTTGGTTAGTCAGGTTTACGATCGTAACGGAAAAAGAATCGGTGAATTCTTGCGCGAACGTCGCACGTTGGTGGGTTTTGATAAAATTCCTAAAAATGTTGTGAATGCCTTCTTAGCTGCAGAGGACGATCAGTTCTATCAACATAAAGGGATCAATCCTCAAGCGATTTTCCGTGCAGCCCTAGCAAATTTAAGAGCCGGCAGATCTGTGCAAGGGGGATCAACGATCACTCAGCAGGTGGCGAAAACGTTATTGCTGACAGATGAAAAAACACTGACTCGTAAATTGCGTGATATTCTTCTGGCTATCGAGATGGAAAAGAATCTAAGCAAAGATGACATCTTGTATCTTTACTTGAATCAAATTTATTTCGGTCAAGGGGCTTACGGCATCGAGCAAGCAGCCCAAGTTTATTATCGCAAAACAGTCAGCAAACTGACTTTATCTGAAATGGCGATTTTAGCTGGTTTGCCAAAAGCTCCAAGCGCTTACAGCCCGGTCAGAAATCCTGTTCGTGCGAAAGAAAGACAAGTGTATGTTCTGCGCCGTATGGCAGAAGTGGGCTTTATCAAAAAAGAAGAAGCTGAAGCTGCAATCAAAGAACCTGTGAAAGTGTACGTGCGTGAAAATTACGAAGAGTTCGCGCCGTTCTTCCTAGAAACCGTCCGCCAGCTTTTGGTGGCGCAGCTTGGTGAAGACACAGTTTTAGATAAAGGCCTAAAAATCTATACAAGCCTTGATCTGGACAAGCAGTTGGCAGCACAGAATTCAGTTTTAGCGGGCTTAAAGTCTTTGGATAAGCGCCAAGGATACCGGGGGCCTTTAAAAAATATTTCTGACGCTGATGGCATTCAAGAATTCCTAAAAGAAAATCAGAAAAAACTTATCTCTGACTTCACCCCAGAGCGTGTCATCATGCCTGACGGAAAATTTGCTGATATCGTTCCGGTAAAATCAGCAAAAGACAGCAAAGAACATCCACTCTTGCCTCCGTATATTAAACTGAAAGATTCTGTGCAAGGTGTTGTCACTGATTTGAATGACTCCACGGGACTTGTCACTGTTGCTTTGCCAGAAACTCAAGGGTTGATTGATTTAGAATCAATGACTTGGGCACGTAAGCCTGATCCGGAAATTCGTTGGGATCTGGCGACGGTAAAAAAGCCTTCTGAAGCTTTAAAAAAAGGTGACGTGATTTTGGTCAAAGTGGTGGCGGATAAATTTGCGTCAACGCGACTAGAAAATTCTTTAGCTAAAAAGAAGCTAACTCCTCAGAACTTGCCGGACTTTAACAAATACTTGGGTCTGGAGCTTGATCAAGAGCCATTGGTTGAAGGTTCACTGATTTCATTTGATCAGGAAACGCAAGATATCTTAGCGATGGTCGGCGGATCCAGCTTTGCAAAAAGCGAATTTAATCGTGCGATCCAAGCTCCGCGCCAAACAGGTTCTGCATTTAAAGCCATCGTTTATGCTTCGGCTTTAGAAAAAGGCTACACACCGGCAACACCAATCATGGATGCGCCGATTGTGTATGAAGAAGGCGGCTCTTCAGATTCAGAAGGACAGGGCGACCCGAAAGTTTGGAAGCCCTCAAATCACTCGAAAAGTTTTGGTGGTGACATTCTTTTCAGAAACGCCTTGGTGAAATCACTTAATATTCCTACGGTGAAAATCATCGAAGATGTGGGTGTGCCTTGGGCCACAGAATATGCACGTCGTTTGGGAATTTATTCTCCACTAAATCCCGACTTTACCTTAGCATTGGGTTCTAGCAGCGTGACTTTGTATGAAATGACCAAAGTCTTTGCTGAATTCGGACGCCTCGGAAAAAGAATTTCGCCATTGTTAATTCGCAAAGTGGAAGACGCCAATGGGAAGGTAATCTTACAACAAACACCTTTGGATACGCGCTTTGACAAAGAAATCAAAACGATCTCTGACGATTTTGAGACTCGTCGCATAGACTATTTAGAAAGTCATGAGAACGCAGCTGCAAATCCATCGTCAGAAGAACCTAAAAAGAAAGATGCAAAACACGCCAAACTTGATGAGTTTATTTTCTTCCAAGATCCGAACCAACTGATCCGTCCGACGACAGCTTATGTGATGACAACCCTTCTGCGCGGCGTGGTTGAAGACGCCGGCGGTACGGGTGGACAAGCACGAGCTTTAGGTCGCGAAGTCGCTGGTAAAACGGGTTCTACGAATAACTACTATGACGCATGGTTCATTGGTTACACACCGCAAGTGGCTACGGGCGTTTGGGTGGGTTTTGACAAAGAAAAAAGCATCGGTAAAGGCGAGGTCGGTGGACGTGCGGCGTTACCTATTTGGGTTGATTACATGAAAGCGGCTCACGACGGACTGCCTCAGATGAGTTTCCCAGTGCCGGACGGAATCGTCTTTGCTAATATCGATTCTGAAACTGGCAAGTTAGCTTCTGCTTCCACTAAGAAGATTCTCCGTCAGGCATTCGTGGAAGGCACTGAACCAACAGCTGCTTCCAACAAGGCCGAAGAAGCGACGGACTTTTATAAACAGGATTTATCTGAATGAAGAATATTCACCTCTGGGGGGTGAAACAGAACAATCTAAAAAACATTGAGGTTAAAATTCCTGTCGGATCAATGACAGTGATTTGTGGGCCCAGTGGATCAGGAAAGTCCTCGCTTGCCTTTGAAACTTTATTTGCCGAAGGCCAGCGCCGCTTCATTGAAAGTATGTCGAACTATGCTCGACAATTTTTAAATAAAGCACCGAAGCCAGATATCGAGGGTATTAATAATATTCCCCCGGCGATCTCGATTGAACAAAAGAACACCATCAAAAGTTCCCGATCAACTGTGGGCACAACGACAGAGATCATTGATTACTTAAGACTGCTGTATGAAAAAATCGGCAAGTCTTATTGCCCGACCCATCACTGCCCTACTGAAAAAGAAAGTGTCACTGAAGCTACAGACAAAGTGATTAAACTTTTTAACGGCAAGCGCGGTTACATCCTTGTTGAAATCAATGCCCAAAGCCGTGTGGCAGAGGGAAAAAAACTTCATTCGTTGCTTTTACAAGATGGCTACCTGCGCATTTACATTCCAAAAGCGACAGAAGCAAAGCCTGTAACAAAAGCTGCGGCAAAAAAGTCCTCGGCGAAAAAAGCTTCTAAAAAAACAGCGGCACTCATCCCAGCGGCGACGACCATTATTCCTTCCACAGCGCCCGGGACAACAAAAGAAGACATGGGCACCGTTGTCGAGATCGGTGATCCGGCAGCGATTAAAAAAGGTCTGCCTAAAGATACTTTCTATTTGGTCATTGATCGCATGAGCTTCAACCAAGATGAGCAAGGTCGCATTGCAGACTCTTTAACTCAAGCCTATGAAGCCAGCATCAAGTACAATACGACCTTAGTGACTCGTCGTGCGACGGTGCTAACCACCGAAGGCGAGCGCCTGCAAGTCAGCGAAGAAGCTTCGTGCCCGGTGTGTGGTTATACTCCGCCGCAATTAAGCTCCCGCCTTTTTAGTTTTAATTCTCCGATCGGTGCGTGCCCAACTTGTAAGGGCTTCGGCAATATTTTGGAAGTCGACGAAGGCAAAGTAATTCCAAATCCAAATATGACGATTGCACAAGGTGCTTTAAGTCCGTTTTGGATGCCCAGTGCCGCCCACGAAAAAAAGCAGCTTTTAAGCTACTGCAAAAAAGCGAAAATCGATGTGCACACTCCGTGGAGTGAATTACCCAAAGAACATCGCGATCTGATTTGGAATGGCACCGAGGACTTCTTCGGAGTTCGCGGTCTGTTTGAATATCTTGATCAAATTAAATACAAAATGCATGTGCGCGTGTTTATTTCACGCTTTCGCAGTCCGTTTGTATGCCCAACATGCAAAGGCGCGCGCCTGCGCACTGAAGCGAATCATGTTTTAATTGAAAGCTCGAACATCAACGACTTGTCGGCAATGACGATCGAAGATTTACAAGCCTTCTTTGAAAAACTTAAGCCAACGCCTTACCAACTTGAAGTTGCTGCTGAGGTCTTAAAGCAAATTCGCGCCCGCCTTGAATTCTTGATGCGTGTCGGGGTTCATTACTTGTCGCTTAGTCGTGAAACCAGAACTTTATCTGGTGGTGAGTATCAGCGTTTGATCTTGGCCAACCAATTGGGATCTGGCTTATCGCAAGCCTTGTATGTTCTGGATGAACCGACGGTGGGCTTACATCCTCGTGACAACGACCGTTTAATTTCGATCCTTAAAGATCTTAAAGAGCTCGGTAACACTCTCGTCATCGTGGAACATGATCACGACGTGATCAAAGCCAGCGAACACATCATCGAAATGGGTCCTGGATCTGGATATCTCGGTGGAGAAGTCGTTTACTCGGGTGACACTAAACAGTTTTATTCTTTTGAAAAATCAAATACGGCTTCGTACTTAAAAGAAAAGACCCATGCCCCCCTGCGCACCATTCGCCCAGTGGATGTGGATTCCTACAAAGTAAAAATCGAATTGCGCGGAGCCAAAGGTCACAATTTAAAAAATCTTGATGTCACAATTCCTTTAAACAGACTTGTGACCGTGGCCGGCGTCAGCGGTTCTGGAAAATCCACTTTAATTTCTAAAACTCTTTATCCGGCCTTAGCTCGTGCTTTAGATATCGAATATCTTCCAGCGCAAGAGTACGCCGGCATCGATGGCGTTGATCATATTAAAAACGTCCTTTTGATCGACCAGTCCCCGATCGGAAAATCGGCGCGCAGTTCACCCATCACTTACCTAAAAGCTTTCGACGCTATTCGCACGATTATGGCAACAACCCCAGAGGCACAATCGCGGGGTTACACGCCTGGTACGTTCAGCTTGAATGTCGACGGTGGCCGCTGCCCAGCGTGCAAAGGAACGGGATACGAGGAAATCGACATGATGTTCATGGATAACGTGGTAATTCCTTGTGACGTCTGTGATAGCAAAAAATACCGTCCGGAAATTTTAGAAATTCAGTACAAAAATAAAAATGTGCACGAAATTCTGTCGATGACTGTAAACGAGGCGATGAATTTCTTTGTGGCACATCCTAATATTCGCAAGCCCTTAAGCGTCTTGAAGGAAGTGGGCCTGGATTATCTGCAACTGGGTCAGCCTGCGAACTCTTTAAGCGGCGGGGAATCGCAACGTCTTAAAATCGCGAAAGAGCTGTCGCAAGTTCAGCAGAAATCGACCTTGTACATCCTGGATGAGCCAACAACAGGGCTGCACTTTAAAGAGGTCGAACTTTTAATGAAGGTTCTAAACAAGCTTATCGAAACCGGCGGCAGCGTCGTGGTCGTTGAGCACAACTTAGATGTGATCCGCGGGTCTGATTATATTATTGACCTGGGCCCGGAAGCGGGTAAAAAAGGCGGAAACATCGTAGCGCAGGGCACCCCGGATGATATCATGAAGGTGAAGAAAAGCCTGACCGGACAGTATCTGAAAAGGTACGTCAGTGGTGTAAACACCACGATTTAATCTGAAGCGATGCTAAGCTTGGAAGTGAAATGTTATCTAACGTAAAAAAGCTGCTCCCAGAACTTAAAGTTTTCAAAAAACAACTGACGCTAGTCGCGATTACCGGGATTTTGTATGCCACAGCGATGGCGACTTCAACGAAACTGCTGAAGGATCTTTTTGATGGTCTTTCAGCAGGTGAACACGAAAAAGTTTTGAACCTTGCGCCTTTGATGTTGGGTTTGGCCATAGTTATGGCTGTGTCCCGTTACTTTCATATTTTTACGATGAATTTCGTGGCGGAGTGTTTAGTGCAAAACGTTCGCCAGCGCCTGCAACAAAAGTTCATGTCACTAAGCTTATCCTTTCATAACAACTATCACGCGGGTGCGGGGGGCTTGATCAGCCGTATCTTAAATGACATTCG
>CAMLMF010000049.1 GCA_946480995.1 uncultured Bdellovibrio sp.
GAGCTTTTCACTGAAAAGGCGACAGAAAATCCAGTGACAACTGGTTCAGGGATGGAGTCGACAAAAGCATTGGGCCAAATTCTTTTCACAAAATACATTTTTGGATTTGAAGCTTTAGGCGTTCTTTTGCTTGTGATCGCTGTAGGTGCCGTGGCACTTGCGCGCAGTAAAGGTGGAACACATGAACAGTGATATCATTAATAACATCGGCCTGACACATTACCTGGTTCTTGCAGCAATGTTGTTTGTAACCGGCATGGCAGGAGTCCTTTTCCGCCGTAACGTGATCGTGCTTTTGATGTCGATCGAGTTGATGTTGAATTCTGTAAACTTAACTTTTGTAGCGTTCAGTAAATTCCTTGGAATTTTAGACGGACACATCATGGTTTTCTTCGTAATGACTATCGCAGCGGCGGAAGCGGCTGTGGGCTTGGCTCTTGCGGTGACGATCTTTAAACGTTTCAACGAAGTGAATATTCGCTTCTTCGAACACTTGAAAGGATAGGGGAGTCTGCTGTGAATCATTCTCTTTTAATGGCCCTTTTAATCCTGGCCCCATTCGTTGGTTTCTTGATCAACGGAACTCGCTATAAAAAACACTCTGGCAATGTTGCGGGCTCTATCGCAACGGCTGCGATGGTGGTGTCTTTTGTCAGTGCGATCTTGCTGGTTCTTGATGTTGTGGCAATGCCGGCGGAATCACGCCGTATCGCTGTGACATTCTTCGAGTGGATGGCGATTGATAAGTTTAAAGTCAACGCGGGCTTCGTAGTCGATCAAATCAGCTCCATCATGATCCTTGTGATCACGGGTGTGGGTACTTTGATCCACTTGTTCTCGATCGGTTACATGCACCACGATAAAGGTGTTGCGAAGTACTTTGCTTACCTGAATCTTTTCATCTTCAACATGTTGTTGCTAGTTCTTGGTGACAGTTTGCTTGTGATGTTCGTTGGTTGGGAAGGTGTGGGACTTTGTTCTTACCTACTAATCGGCTTCTGGTTCACGGACAAAGAAAAAGCAGCTGCCGGCATGAAGGCGTTCATCACGAATCGCGTGGGGGATGCGGCGTTCTTGTTGGGTATGTTTGTTTTGTTCATGACTTTCGGAACTTTGAACTTCTCTGAATTAAATGCTTTAGCTCCAACAACGGTGGAATCATCTTGGTTGGGTGCGGTGACTTTGGGAACTCTGTTCTTATTCATCGGCGCGACTGGTAAATCAGCACAGATTCCATTGTATGTTTGGCTTCCAGACGCGATGGCCGGTCCAACTCCTGTATCAGCTCTTATCCATGCGGCGACGATGGTAACGGCTGGTGTGTACATGATCGTTCGTTTGAATCCGTTGTTCATCATGGCTCCAAACACGATGATGGTGATTGCAATTATCGGTGCGGCAACAGCAGTGTTGGCAGCAACGATCGGCATGACCCAATGGGATATCAAAAAAGTTTTGGCTTATTCAACGGTATCACAACTTGGTTACATGTTCTTAGCTTGCGGTGTGGGTGCGTTCGGAGCAGCAATGTTCCACTTAATGACTCATGCGTTCTTTAAAGCTTTGATGTTCTTAGGTTCTGGTTCGGTGATCCATGCGATGCACGAAGAACAAGATATACGTAAGATGGGTGCGCTGAAGAAATATCTTCCGATCACGCACGTCACGTTCTTCTTGGGCTGGCTTGCAATTATCGGTGCTCCACCGTTTGCGGGTTTCTTTTCTAAGGATGAAATCTTGGCTTACACTTTCAACTCGCCACTGGGTTCACCTTGGTTGTGGGCTGCAGGTGCGTTGGGTGCGACATTAACTGCGTTTTATATGACTCGTTTGATGGCTTTGACTTTCTGGGGCAAAAGCCGCGTTCCAAGCAGTGTTCATCCGCATGAGTCTCCGGCGATCATGACAATTCCGTTGATCGTTTTGGCGATCTTGTCGGTAATTGGTGGTTGGATCGGTATTCCACACGTGATCGGTGAACATCTAGGCCACATTCCAAATGTGTGGGAACACTGGTTACATCCTTTGATTTCACCAATTCCCGGATGGCAGCCAATTGATCACACGACAGAATGGACTTTGATGGGCGTATCTGTGGGACTAGCAACTGTTTCAGCAATCGTTGCTTATCAGTTCTATGTGAAGTCGCCTGAAGCTCCGAAGAAATTCGTGGAAAGCATCAAGCCTGTGTACAACCTTGTGTATAACAAGTATTTCGTTGATGAGGCGTACTTCGCCGGCATCATCAATCCACTTGTGAACATCAGTAAAAACACTTGGTATTACATTGATGTGAACTTCATTGATAAAATGACTTATTGGGCGGGAGATCTTATGCGTGGCATGGGTTCTATGGTTCGCTCGACTCAAACCGGTAATATGCAGCAGTACGCGATGTATATCGGCATTGGGATTGTAGTAGCTCTTTCCTTCGTGATCATGGGGTAATGTATGGTCCTGAGTAGCATTGTTTTTCTACCTCTTTTGTTTGCTTTGATTGTGGCTGTTTGGCCTAAGCAAAGCACACTTCGTCCCTTGGCTTTAGGACTTTCATTAATTGAATTCCTGGTCAGCCTTGGTATTTTCCGCCACTTCAATCCGGCTTCAACCGGTTTGCAGTTGGTGGAAAAATTCACTTGGATTGAACGTTTCGGAATCCAGTACTTCATGGGGATCGACGGGATCTCTTTGTGGCTAGTGATCCTGACGACATTCCTTACGCCGATCATTATTCTTGGCAGCTGGTCTTCGATCACTGAAAGAGTTAAGGGCTTCCACGTTGCATTGTTCATCTTGCAAACGGCGATGCTAGGAACTTTCTTGGCGATGGACGCGATCTTCTTCTATGTATTCTGGGAGCTTTCACTTGTTCCTATGTACTTCATGGTTGGTATCTGGGGTGGCGCACGCAGAATTTATGCAACTGTTAAGTTCTTCATCTATACGATGGCGGGCTCGGTTCTGATGTTAGTCGCGATCATCTATATGATGTACCTAACTCAAGAAGCGACAGGCACGATGTCAGCAAGCTTACTTGATTTCTATTCGCTGAAGATTCCTTTCGTCGGCGGAACATTCTTTAGCTTACAAACACTGCTGTTCTTTGCGTTTGCTTTAGCTTTCGCAATCAAAGTTCCAGTGTTCCCATTACATACATGGTTACCGGATGCCCACGTTGAAGCACCAACTCCAGGATCTGTGATCCTTGCGGGTGTGATGTTAAAAATGGGTACGTACGGTTTCATGCGCTGGGTGATTCCTTTATTCCCAGAGGCTTCTGAATACTGGGCTTGGTTGTTCATGTTGATCGGCGTGGTCGGAATTATTTACGGTGCACTGGTCGCGATGGTTCAGCCGGATGTGAAAAAACTAGTGGCGTATTCTTCTGTATCGCACATGGGTTACATCCTTTTGGGTCTGTTCACTTTCAATGCTTACGGTGTTGGTGGTGGATTGTACCAAATGTTGAATCACGGTATTTCAACGGGCGCGCTGTTCTTGTTGATCGGTATGATTTACGAAAGAACGCATTCACGTGAAATTTCTAAATACGGCGGCTTAGCTGGTGTATTGCCGATCTTCACAATTGCCTTCTTCATCATCACGCTTTCTTCGATCGCGGTGCCGATGACAAATGGTTTCGTAGGTGAATTCTTTATCCTTCTGGGCACATTCCAAGCTCAACCAGTGTTTGCGTACTTCGCAGTTTCTGGTGTGGTCTTGGGTGCTGTTTACATGTTGTGGATGTTTAAACGTGTGTTCTTCGGTGAAAAAGGCGAGCTTGTGAAAGACGAGCATCATCCTTTGCATGATTTGACCGCGCGTGAAATCACGGTTCTTGTTCCTTTGATTATCATGGTTTTCTGGATGGGTTTGTTCCCGAATCACTTCTTGAACTACTCTAAGGCGAGCATTGATTTCCTAGTGAACAATCGCAGCAATTATAATCTTACTATTCATCCTGGCGATGCTTCGTCCACGCAGCATGCGCAAGGAGGTAACTAATGAATAACAATATCGGTCTTAGCGACATTCTTCTTATTTCTCCGATGATCGCATTGTTTTTTGCCAGCTTGATTCCGATCACGGCAAAAGTTTTGCGTGGAAATCGTGAACAACATCCTTTAGTGACTTTGTCGCAAGCTTTGATTGGTCTTGTGATCGCGATTGGCTTGATGGTTGTTTTCGGTGGTGCGGGCAGAACAGCATTCCACAACGGCTTGGTATTTGATGGCGTGACACAGTGGATGGGCGTGATTGCCTTGGCGGCTGCCGGTTCCGCAATGATCATGATGTACGAAAACCCAGCGACAAAAGGAAAGCAATTTTCTGAATTGATTTTCTTAGCGATGAGCTCGGCGATCGGGATGTTGATTTTGGTTTCGGCGGTCGACTTGTTGATGGTCTTCATCGGTCTAGAAACAATGTCTTTGGCTCTGTACCTAATGATCGCGATGAGCCACGAAGAAAAACTTTCTAAAGAAGCGGCGTTAAAGTATTTCGTCTTGGGATCATTTGCTTCCGCAGTATTCTTGTACGGTGTTGCTTTCATCTTTGGATCAACTGGTGGCACAAATATCCTAAGCTTCATGGATTCAGCAGCAGAGCTTGTGCAAACAAGTAAGTTGTTCTTGTTCGGTATCACTTTTGTGATCTTGGGCTTCTGCTTTAAGGTTTCAATTGCTCCGTTCCATGCGTGGACTCCGGATGTGTATCAAGGTGCTCCGACTCCGCACACGGCATTCATGGCCACAGCGGTGAAAACAGTTTCGTTTGCAGCGTTCTTAAGAATTATTGCGACGAAGTCTTTGGTGGGTTCTGATCACTTGTTTGATATCTTGCAATGGTTGGCTGTGATCACAATGATCGTAGGTAACACGGCAGCGATTATCCAAAATAACTTTAAACGTATGATCGCTTACTCTTCGATTGCACACTCTGGTTACGTTCTTGTAGGCGTGATCACGGCCGGTGTAAGCGAAAACGGTGCGTTTGGTGCTTCAGGAGTTATCTTTTACCTTCTAAGTTATTCGCTAATGACTTTGGGTGCGTTTGCAATTGCAAGCATGCTTGAAAACAGTGAAAACTCGATTGTAAATATTGATGACCTTGCAGGTTTTGCGAAACAAAGACCTATGTTGGCTTTATGCTTAACAGTGTTCTTATTGTCGCTTGCGGGTATTCCGCCGACTCTTGGGTTCTTTGGTAAGTTCTATCTGTTCAACGCAGCGATTGGCGAAGGCTTATTGTGGTTGGCAGTATGGGGTGTTGTGAACTCGGTTATCGGGGTTTATTACTATCTTCGTCCGATTGTTGTTATGTATATGAAAGAAGGAAATGCTCAAGTGGCAGGCCACTCTTTAAATGCAACAACCGTGACTGCGATCGTGATGGCTTTAGCCATCGTATTGATGGGCTTTGTTTCTGGGCCGATTTTCTCGGCCGTAGAAAAAAGTTTGATGTAATTTTTAAAGAAATTTAAAATGAAAAAGGGCTGGTCACAAAGATCAGCCCTTTTTTATGCCCTTTTAAGTCACTTATTTTTCAATATTACGAAGAGCACTCAATCCCGATTTAAACCCGATGCGCACGATACGCTCTAAGATTTGTGGATTTAAACTGAAGTGATCGACGAAGAACATTTCATAGTTCTGCGGACGTGGGGAAATATAGATGTAATCCACTTCGGGTCTGTGGTTTACACGATCTCTAATGATTTCCAATAGTTTCTCGCGATGTTCTTCAGGTAAGTTTGCTTGCTTGAAGTAACCATCAACGGACTTATAGATCGATTTGATGTCGCTTTTGTATTGGATGTGCTTTGCAATTTTCTGCTGCACAACTTGGTATAAAGCTTGGTTAGCAATCAATGGAATACCGTAGTTGTGCAACGAACCCATCTCTTTAGTGTAGTGATAGGGCTGAATTGAATAAGACGAAATAACTAGGTCAGCTCCGTAATCAGAACCTACGTGGGTTGAAAGGGTGTCGCGGATTTCGCCGTCATAATAAAAGATCTCTTTACCATCAGGGCGTTTAATTCCATAGGGCGCAAATACCGGCGGTAAAGAAGTTGAACATGCGACTGCATCGCTGATCGTTGCATAGTTGATGTATTTAACGCTGTCCGTTTTATAAGATTCTGGGAAGTTACCAAAGATCGCTTTGCGGGTATGGTTTAACTGTGTTCCGACGATGAATAATTGAACGCCTAGGCGAGCAAAGTCGTTATCCAGCAGAACCTCTTTGCGCAGATAACTTTCAATTCCTTTGGTCGAAAAAAGACCGTTTAGCTTTAGGCCGTTTTTAAGAACGGATTCAAAACCCCCGGTAACCAAGGCTTTTTCCATCAGCGTGCGCGGGATAAACTTTAAAAGATTGCTTGAGTTCAGATTAAAAATATCACGATAAGAAATGGGCTTTAGATAACGCAGGTCGCTTTTGTCAAAACTGGGATTCGTTCCAGAGCCCAGCTGAAAGGCGTTGATTAAGGATTCAACCGAGTATCCGGCGGCAAGAATCGAAGCTACAAAGGCCCCAGCGCTAGACCCCACATACAGACGGATTGTAAAGGGATCGTCTTCGGGGAAGCGTTGACGGACAAACTCTTTAGTTCCACCAGCAAACTTAAAGCCCTTTTCTTGCAAGGCTAGGCAAACACCAATATGAAAAGCCGCAGCTTTGATGCCGCCTCCACTTAATACTAGTGCTACTTTCTTCTTATCTTTAATCCGCATAGTCGTGCTGTTATTATCTGGTCTAACTAAAAGACGCGCAAAGAATTCTTTAGGAACTAGTAAAATCCATGACTTAGGGATGCGTATTCAGACGTTGGTCCAGTGAATAGGCATGGCGCGCAGGGTGAATAACCAGATCAAGGTCCTGAATTTTGTTGAATTTGAATAAGTAGTCACGCAAAATTTGACAGACTGAAGTCGTGTGATAATGTTGGATACGCAGGCTGAGTAGGGTGACCACCTAACCTACAAAGCTCGCATAAAGTACCTTGGCTTAAACCAGGGTAGTTTAAGGAACAAAATGAACGTCGAAGCTCATGGTTCTTGGTTACCGCTAACGGACTACTCTACTAAATACAAAGTTAGTGTGAGTACTCTGCGCCGAAAAATCAAAGCCGACGACATTAGGTTCCGATTTGAAGACGGCAAGTACTTCATCATGGACGAACCGATGGGTACCCATCAAAGAGTACATCGCCCCTCCCAAGACCGCGAAATCTTGGTGGGTGCTCATCATGGAATGATGAAAGGTAGTGATACTATGTCCGCTTCTTCAAAGGACGACCTAAAACCGCAGGACCTTCAGGATAAATCGGTGAAGTCGAATAAGGACGAGCCGATTTTAACTGCTGCCAATAAACTTCTGAACGAACTCAAAAAAGCCTACACGCAAATTCTGCAGGAAAAGGAAGAGCAAATCTTCCAACTGCGTGAAGAGGTCACTGACCTTAAAACGCTGGTCCGCGTGTTGGAATCTGAAAACGAACGCCTAAAAGGTTTCAAACAGTAAAATGAGCGCCTTATCGGCTCTGTTGCTCCTGGGTTTTCTTCAGCCAAGCTTAGCAAAGAACAATAAGTGCGTGCCAGCCATTCAAATTATGACCGTGCGTGGACACTCCATGGATGGTCTTCTAAAAGAAAACCAAGATTTAAAAATCGATACGAATTACTACAACTGTAAAGATCCGCAACGCGCCGACATTGTGGTCATTAAGAAAGAAGGCTTCCCTGCGCCGATCATCAAGCAAGTGTTCGCCATTCCTGGGGATCGTTTTGAACTTAAAGGTAATGAAAGTGGCGGCGCTGAATTCTTGGTGAACAAAAAACCAATCAAAAACTTCCAAGGACAGCCTTATCGTTTTAAGGCGCAGGCATTTAAAATGTTAAAGCTTTACGAAGGTGACTTTAAATCTGTGCTACCTAAAGACATGTACTTTGTATTTGGAACAACCACTGACAACTCGAAAGACTCCACTAAGTTTGGCCCTGTCCCGCGGGCAGAGATCATTGGGAAAATGGTCAAATAAAATACAAAGGCTCCTAGATAAAAAAAGGACCAGATTGCTCTGGTCCTTTTTAACATCATCGTTTGGGAGGGGCGATGTTTTTGGCTACGATTAAGCAGCCAAAGATTTTGATTTCTTGTGATCTTTTTTCGCAGCTGGTTTCTTGTCTTGGCCTTTCGCCGATTTGTCGAAAACCACCGCAAAAACTTCATCTAAATTATCCGCAAAGATAAAGTTGATTTTGTCTTTGAAGACTTTAGGGATGTCAGCAATATCCTTTTGGCAAGCCAGTGGGATAATGATGTTTGTAATACCTAAGTTCAAAGCCGCTAAACACTTTTCACGGATTCCGCCGACTGGAAGGACGCGACCTTGTAAAGTCACTTCACCAGTCATCGCGATATCGTGACGAACCGGAGTTCCTGTCATCAAACTAACAAGCGCTGTTGTCAGAGTGATACCTGCAGAAGGACCATCTTTAGGGATCGCGCCTGCTGGTAAGTGAACGTGAACATCATATTTTTCAAAGAAGTCTTCTGGAATTCCCAGTTCTTCTTGGTGTGCGCGTGCATAAGACATTGCTGCGTGAGCAGATTCTTTCATCACATCACCAAGTTGACCAGTCAGTGCAAGATGACCTTTGCCTTTCATTTTCAAGGCTTCGATCGTCAACACTTCGCCACCAGCTTGAGTCCAAGCAAGACCTTGTACAACACCCACTTGGGAATCGACAAATTTGTCATCACGTTGGAAGCGTGGAGGACCAAGAAGTTCAGGAACTGTTGTTGCGTTTACTTCAACAAACTGTGCTTCTTCCATGACTACCATTTTTGCCACTTTACGGCAGACAGAACCCACTTCGCGTTCAAGGTTACGAAGGCCTGCTTCGCGAGTGTAGCCTGCGATAAGGTATTTGATACCTTCGTCAGTGAACTTAATATTTTCTTCAGTAATACCGTTGGCTTCGATTTGACGTTTGATCAAATGTTTTTTCGTGATCAAAAGCTTATCGTTTTCAGTGTAGCCAGGGATATTTAAGATTTCCATACGATCGCGAAGTGCCGGTGGAATGTTTTCCAAGACGTTCGCAGTCGCGATGAACAACACATTTGAAAGGTCGAAATCGACATTCAAATAGTTATCACGGAAAGTTGCATTTTGTTCTGGATCCAAAACCTCTAGCATTGCTGCTGAAGGATCGCCTCTGAAATCAGAACCCAATTTATCAATTTCATCAAGAACGATAACTGGATTATTTGTTTTCGCTTGGCGAAGTGCTTGGATAATTTTACCTGGCATCGCGCCGACATAAGTACGGCGGTGACCACGGATCTCTGCTTCATCCTTCACGCCGCCCAAAGCGATACGGAAGTATTCGCGACCCATAGCGCGAGCAATGGATTTACCCAAAGAAGTTTTACCTACGCCCGGAGGACCACCGAAGCAAAGAATTGGACCTTTTAGGTTTGGCTTAAGTTTACGAACAGCCAAGAATTCCATGACACGGTCTTTTGCTTTTTCTAGTTCATAATGATCTTCGTCTAAAATTTCTTTTGAACGTTTAAGATCAATATGGTCGTTAGATTTTTTGCTCCAAGGAAGATCTGCCATCCAGTCAAGATATGTACGAACCATTGTTGCTTCTGAAGCATCTGGGTGCATACGCTCTAAACGGCCCAACTGTTTCAAAGCTTCTGCTTCTACAGTTGGTGGCATTCCTGCGTTGATCAACTTTTCACGAAGCTCGTCCATCTCTTCAGATTTAGAATCGCCTTCGCCAAGTTCATTCTTTATAGCTTTCATTTGCTCACGCAAGAAGTACTCACGTTGAGTTTTCGACATGTCGTCTTTAGCGCCGCCACGAGTTTTTTGTTGAGTTTGGATAACTTCCAACTCTGCAGCTAAAATTTCATTTACTAGACGAAGTCTTTCAGTTGGTTCAAACGTTTCTAAGATTCTTTGTGCATCTTGAACTTTGATACCAAGGTTTGAAGCGATGATATCTGCCACACGACCTGGATCAGTGACGTCATCCATAACCAACAAGATGTCTGGAGAAATTGGGCGACCCAAAGCGATGATGCGCTCGATGTGCTCTTTCGCTGTTCTGATCAAGCCTTCGTTTTCAACGACATTGTTTTGTGCTGGGATGTCTTCAATTTTTTCAACAGCCACTTCGAAAGAAGGAGATGTCTTAGTGAAGTTTTTTACACGTGCTTTCGCAACACCCTGGATAAGAAGTTTTACGCGGCCATCAGAAAGCTTGCGCATTCTCATGATCATCGCAACAGTACCTACTGTATAGATGCTGTCAGGAGTTGGGTTTTCTTCAGTGATGTCTTTTTGTGAGGCTAAGAAGATCAAACGATTCTTCGACAAAGCCTCTTCAACGGAACGGATAGAA
>CAMLMF010000050.1 GCA_946480995.1 uncultured Bdellovibrio sp.
CCTGATTAAAGATCGCCATGTATTGCAGTTGCGCATCGGCCGACTTTTCTGCCAACATTTCAGCTTCTTTATACGATTGCGCGGCATTGTCGGGTTGCTCTTGGCCTTCAAATGACAAACCTAAATTTAAATGCAAAGGACCCGCGAATGGATCATAACGAAGGGCTTCAAGGTATTTCCCTGTGGCGGTCGGAAATGTCTGTCCTTGTAAAGCGATATTGCCTGCGCGATTTAGTTCTAAGGTGCGCAAGTGCGGACGCCCCGGTCCGCAACCGATGCTGCCAAAAACAAATAATGAAATAATAAGATTCCAGCGCATCATCCTGGAGGTACCTCATAACGACCTTTCCAAAAACGGAAGCCCGCACGGCGTTCGCCTAAGAAAAGTTCCAACAAACCTAAAATAATTCCGATAAGCAGTAACGTTTGAAAACGCTCTTCGTACTGAGTCGCCACAGTTGTGTCGAATTGCGTTTTTTCTAAGTTTGCAATGTCTTCGACCAAGTGCTTTGTTTGATCGCCCCCGAAAGTCGCAAAATAAAAACTGCCGCGACCGGCTTCCGCCAAAGCGCGTAAGGCATCGCCCTTCACCGTGGTCAGAATCGTTTGGCCTTGACGATCTTTTTTGTAGCCCTTTAAAAAACCCATGCCATCGCGAACAGGAATTGCGCCACCTTTTTCTGTACCGTAAGCCAAAGAAAAAATACGAACACCCTCGCCAACCATTTTTTTAGCTTCTTCCAAAGCCCCAGGCTCGTGGTCTTCTCCGTCAGAGGCCAACAAAATCACTCGTGTGACTTTGACCACATCGTCGGTGGTGACTCCGCCGCGCTCAAAGGCTTCTTTAGAAACTTTTAAGGCCTCGGTAAAATTAGTTCCTTGGGATGACACAGAGGTTGGTTCTAAAGATTCTAAGAACATTTTTACCGCGCCCGGATCGTTGGTCAGTGGCGATAACAACGCGGCAGATCCGGCAAAGGCCACAACACCCACTTTATTTCCAGGCATCATGTCGATCAGACGACTGAGTTCAGCTTTGGCTTGCGCTAAGCGCGAAGGTTTCACGTCTTCGGCCATCATACTTTCTGACACGTCGACAGCGAGAATGATTTCAACACCTTCACTTTTGACTTCCTGTTGGCTTTCACCCAATTGCGGACGCGCCAACGCCAGCACAAAAAATAAAACTGTCAAAACTTGCAGGAATGTTTTTATTGAACGTTTTTTAGCTGAAACAGAGCTCGACAAGAATGGATAAAGGCGTGAACCGATGGCCTTTTCCATGCGCTTTTTGGCTCTGCGATCAAAGATAAATCCGACCACGATAATTATTGGAATCAGCCACAGGTAATTAAAGGCTGCGATGTTTTCAAAGCGAAACATTATGGCACCCTCCTTAACCAAGAACGACCCAACAACAATCCTAATAAGTAAAATAAAATCCCCATCACCAGATAAGGGGGGAACTCTTCTTTATAATTCGTAAACTTATTCACATCGATTTTAGTTTTTTCTAACGAATCGATGTCATTAAAGATCTTTTTAAGACCACTTTCATTGGTGGCACGATAGAACTTGCCGTTGGTGTCTTTGGCCATGCGCTCTAACAGCTCTTCGTTCACAGTACTTTCAAAGGGCTGATAGGTTTTAATTTTTTGGCCGAAGATATCACGGGTATAAACTGGAATTCTTGTCGGCCCGTCTTTTCCCAAACCGATAGAATAAACTTTGATGCCATAACCTTTTGCGATCTCTAATCCCGTTTCAGGATCAATGGTACCAGAGTTATTTTCCCCGTCGGTCATAAAGATCATGACCCGGCTTTTTGCTTGGGAGTCTTTTAAACGGCCAGCAGCGTTTGCCATCGCAACCCCCAAAGCCGTTCCGTCTTTGATCCGAGCACTCGAGGCACTGGTGATTTCGTCCACGCGTTGTAAGATCATTTGATAATCCAAAGTTGGTGGCACCATCGTGAAAGATTCCCCAGCAAAAACCACTAAACCAATGCGGTCCGAAGAACGCCCTTCGATAAATTGTTTGATGGTTTCTTTGGCCGCTTCCAAACGATTTAACGGCTTCATATCTTCAATCAACATACTGTCAGAAACATCCAGACAGATGACGATATCAATACCTTCCACATTCTTTTTTATTTTAGTATTCGTCGTTTGTGGGCGCGCCAAAGCAACAATCGCTAAGATTAGACCCAACGCTTTTAAAAAATTTGGCAAGTGCATTAAGCGAGTGCGCAAACTGGGCGTGACAGATTTTAGTAAATCAACGGAACCAAACTGCAACGTCGGCGTTTTCTTACGACGATTCCACATCGTCCAGATTAAGATGATCACAACCGGTAAAATCAGCCAGAAGGCCCAAGAGGAATGATAGGTCATTGGCCCGACTCCATCTTTTCCACCAAGGTGCGTGATTGCGTTGCAATATTTAAAGCATCTTGTCCCGTGACTGTGTCTTTATCTTGCAGGCCGCGACTTAATTCTTTTAAAAGTTTCTTTAAGTCAGCTGCGTAATGATCAAAGACTTTGCGATTGTGCTTTTTAATATCTTTTAAAATAAGACGATCGCTCCACTCAAAAGCTGGCAAACGGAATTTGCGAGTCAAATAAAGTCTTAGCATGTGATCCGTTTGCTTAAGACATAGCTTCACATCGTCTGGCTGTACTTTTGTGCCAAAGAAGACCGTATTGACTCGCGCTAAGGTTCGCATGCCTTTATGAAACTCAGACAACGGTGACAGCGCCGAATCATGCTCTTTCAAACGCTCTAGCATATTACGTCGTTGCACCACGCGATAAATTTTTGCAATCAGGGCTAATACAAACAAACCAATAACAGAAAACAAAATCGCCCAGTAAAGTGGCGGCACACTCATTTGTGCTGGCCCAAAGGGACCAAACGGTTGAGGCTTCGCTTCAGGATTCGTTGGGTCCGTCGGTGGAAGCACGGATTCCACCGCAAACGACACGGGACCCAATGCTAAAGTTTGTGCGCCGTCGGTCAACTGTAAATCCGGGAATTCAAACTTACCGGCCGTGTAAGAAGTGACCTTAATATCCGCGGTGGTCGCAGAACGAAATTCAAAAGATCTTAATTTCAAAACGTATTTGTGTTCTGGCTTTAAGACAAACTGCAACTGTTCTTGGTGCAAGTCGCGAGGAAATTCCCCGTCGCAGACAAGAATAAAATCCCGGCCCACAGTTAACTCTGCGGGCTTAAGGCCTTCAACGGCCGGGATTTCTGTCTTACACTGAATCGTTGCCATTATTTTCTCTTCTTAAAAAATGCCACCAGGGGATTTACGTAATCCTCGCTGGATTTGACATCAACACGTTCTACTTGCGATAAGCGCAACAAACGGTCGCGCTGCTCTTTGCGCTTTAGTACCGCGTCTTCATACTGCGCGCGGAAACCTGGCGAAGAAGTATCAACGGTGACAACTTCTCCCGTTTCCGCATCCTGAACATCAATCACACCCATGCGCGGCAAAGAATATTCAGCCGCATCGTTCACCACGCAAGCGATCACATCATGCTTACGCCCTAAAAGACGCAAACTTTGATCAAAGCCTTGGTCCATAAAATCGCTGAAGACAAAGATCGTGGCGCGTTTTTTTAAGACACCTTGCAAGTAAGAAAAGCTTGTCGACAGCTTCGTGCGATGACTTTTCGGCTTGTAATAAAATAAATCCCGCAGCAAGCGATGCACGTGACCACGGCCTTTTTTCGGTGGCACATAATGCTCAACTTGATCGCTGAACAACAGCAAGCCAATTTGGTCATTGTTTTTTACCGCAGCAAAAGCCAATAACGCCGCCATGTGAGTCATCACTTCGCCCTTAAAGTAAGGCCCTGTGCCGAAATCACTGGAACCACTGACATCGACTGCGATAACTAAGGTGAGCTCGCGCTCTTCTTCAAAAGTTTTGATATAAGTTTTACCCGTGCGCGCCGTTAACGGCCAAGAAATACTGCGCACGTCATCGCCGGGGACGTATTCCCTGAAATCCGCGAAAGTCATACCTTGGCCTTTAAAGGCCGTATGGTATTCACCGGCAAAAAGATTATTCACCAGTTTTCTGGTGCTAATCTCTAGCAGTTTTACTTTCTTTAGGACCTCAGGAGGTAAACTCACTATGGCACCTCAACCTGACTTAAGATCTCTTTGATCACGTCGTCGGTTTTGATATTTTCTGCTTCGGCTTCGTAAGTCAGAATCATACGGTGGCGCATAACATTGTACGCAATGGCTTTGATATCTTCGGCTGTAACGTAACCGCGACCGCGCAAGAAGGCGTGGGCTTTGGCTGCTCTGTACAAACTGATCGTCGCACGTGGTGAACCACCAACATTGATCAGATTCGCGATTCGGCTTAAACCATATTCACCTGGGTTGCGCGAAGCCATGATGATTTCAACGATATAGTTTTTGATTTTGGCATCGACGTAAATTTGATCCACACGCGAAGAAATGCGCAATAAGTCTTCTTTTGAAATCACCGGGTTCACAACCGGTTTGTCGTTCGTGCCCATGCGATTTAAGATTTCTAATTCTTCGCCTTTTGCAGGATACACGACATTGATTTTAAACATGAAGCGATCCATCTGCGCTTCTGGCAATGGATAAGTTCCCTCTTGTTCCAAGGGATTTTGTGTCGCTAGCACCAAGAATGGATTTGCCAATTTGTACGACTCATCACCGATCGTGACTTGTTTTTCCGCCATGGCCTCAAGCAATGCGGATTGCACTTTTGCCGGCGCACGATTGATCTCATCCGCCAAAACGATGTTCGTAAAAATCGGTCCTTTGCGCGGAGCAAATTCGCCTGATTTCGGATTAAAGATCATCGTCCCGATTAAGTCGGTCGGCAGAAGATCGGGAGTAAATTGAATGCGTTGAAAATCGAGTGAAATGGATTTTGAAACCGTGGCAATCGTCAGCGTCTTTGCCAAGCCCGGAACACCTTCCAACAGAATGTGGCCGCCAGTTAGAAGGCCCATCATAATGCCCTCAACCATATCTTTTTGCCCAACGACAACTTTATTAATTTCGGCCATCATTTTATCAATGAATTGGCTCTCTTGCTTGATCGCGGCATTCAGGGCCATGATATCGACTTCACTCATGCTGATTCCTTTCAACGGAGAGAATGAAAAACCTTTTCGCGAAGGCTATTGTCTATTTCACAATTTTCCTATTAACATCGCAAGCTTAGAGTTACTGGCCCAGCGCTTCCTCTACCCTTGCCAAGGGCCCAATAAAATGGGACAAAATTGTATGATCAATAACAATACAAAAGTCTGGCTTTTTATCCTTATTAGTTCTTTCACCTTGCTTGTCGTGGGCTATCAGGTGGGTGAACGCCTGGGCTTGTTGATCGGATTTTTGTTCGCCCTGCTTTTAAACTTTTTCGTGTTCTTTTACGGAGAGTCCCGCGTCCTGGCAAAACTGAATGCCAAACGTTTGAAAGGCCAAGATGCTTGGGGACTTTTAGACAAAGTTGAAAAATACTCAGCGCAATTGAACATGCCGGCACCAGCTGTGTACGTCACCCCGCATGCGTCTTCGAATGCCTTCTGCGTGGGTCGATCTTGGCGCCGAGGTTCTTTGGGGTTTACGGCGGGACTTTTAAAAAATTTAGACGAGGCAGAGCTTGAAGCGGTCGTCGCCCATCAATTATGTCACATTCGTCGCTTAGATACTTTTGCATTTAGCGTCAGCAGTACGATTGCCAATTCCATTGTCGGCTTGGGGCAATTTTTAGATCAATTTTTGCCTTACAAATTGCAATTCTTTATGCCGGTGCTGTCGCCGATTGGCTGGTTGATTATTAAATCCGTCGTTGTGGAAAAATCATTTTTTGAAAATGATTTGATGGCTTCAGAACTTTTAGAAAGCCGCCACCGTTTAGGGGATGTATTGTGGCGCATGGAAGGCTTAGCGCAGACTCAGCCTTTAGAAATTCCACCCTGCACCAGCCACTTGTTTATTGTGAATCCTGAAGGATTCAATCAGCGCAATTTATTTTTAAAGTCCCATCCTGCAATTGAAGTACGTCTTAAAAAATTGATGGGGTATTACCCTATTTAAGCATTCAGGGCATCACTTGACAGGATGGATTTTCGACTCAAGTTCTAAAATACGGAGACTTTTATGGGTGAAAAGTTAGAGGCTTCTTTTTCAGTTCTAATAATGTCAGTCGCATCTTCAGCGATTATGGCCATGGGTCTAGCGCCAAATCCTCAGTCCGGCGAAGTATCAAAAGATAAAAATATGGCTCGCTTTAATATCGACCTTCTGGTGGTCCTGCAGCAAAAAACCAAGGGCAACCTCACAGCTGACGAGGAAAAGTTCTTAGAGCATCTTATCAGCGACTTGCAACTTAAGTTCGTGTCCATCTAGAAAACTAAATTTTAAGTTATTTTTTTTCCGCATTCTGCGAAAATTGGTATCAAGGAGTTTTTTGTGAAGAAAAGTATTTGTTTCTTACTAAGCGTTTCATTGATGTCTTCCTTTGCTTTTGCTCAAGGACTGCCGCTGCCGAAGGATCCGCCCAAATTAAAACTAGGCGAACCGATGCCAGCAAATCTTTTTGTCGAATTGGCGAAAGCTATTAATCCTGCGGTCGTGAATATTTCGACAACGGCTTTACCAAAAAATTTACCGCGTGGACGCGATCCGATGCTCGATATGCTGGAACAACTTTATGGCTTCCGCATGCAGCAGCCACAACAGCAACAACGTCCGCAACAAATGGGCCTAGGAACTGGGTTTATCATTCGTGAAGACGGTTTGATTGTGACCAACAATCACGTGATCGCAGGTGCTGATGTGATCAATGTGCAACTGAGTGAAAATTCTAAAGACGTTTATGAAGCAACCCTTGTGGGCAGTGACGAACGCACGGACATCGCTTTGATTAAGATCACGCCAAAAGGCAAATTGCCCGTGGCGGTTCTAGGTAATTCCAAAGATCTTGAAGTGGGCGAATGGGTTGCGGCGTTCGGAAATCCCTTTGGTCACGGCCACTCGATGACAAAAGGAATTGTTTCTTCAAAAGGTCGCGAGATCGGCGAAATCAATAAACTTCCTTTGATTCAAACAGACGCGAGTATCAACCCAGGTAACTCGGGTGGTCCTTTGGTGAATGTGAAGGGTCAAGTTGTGGGCGTGAACTCTGCCATCGATGCGCGCGCGCAAGGCATTGGTTTTGCGATTCCGATTGATGACGTGAAAAATTTAATTCCGACCCTTGAAAGTAAAGGTCGTATTGCCCGAGGGTACATCGGTGCGGGCCTTGGCGACTTGGATCCAGAGGCCGCAGAATATCTTGGCTTGGGCGACGTTCGCGGAGCTGTCGTTACGAACTTGGATCCAAAAGGGCCTGCGGCAAAAGCCAGCGTAAGAATTTACGATATCGTGACAGAGTTTAACGGCAAAGCCATCCGTGGCTCTTTGGATCTGATCGATGCGGTCAGCGACGCAACGATTGGTAAACCAGCCAAAGCCAAAATCATCCGTAACGGTAAAAAATTGGATCTTAATATTGTGATTGCCGAACGTGATGATGGACGTCGCATAGCTCGACCAGCACAAAAAGCCTATCAAGGTCAAAAAGCTCCTTTCAATTTGGGCTTTACGGTCGCAGATCCCACAGCAGACTTACGCAAAGAATGGGGTTTGCCAGAGGATATGTCTCAACCCGTAATCACTGAAACAGAGCGCGCTTCCGCTGCGAGCAAAAGTGGTTTACGCGTCGGGGATGTGGTCTTAGATGTGAACAAAACACCGGTGGAAAATTCCAAAGACGTGCTGAAGAGTCTGAAAAAAGGCAGCAACACTTTGCGTATCGCCCGCAACACTCGCATTCAGATCATCAATATTGAAGCTAATTAGTCCTAACAATTGAAAAGTTTTTTAAAAGAAGCCCGTTTTATCAACGGGCTTTCATTTGTGTACGAAGACCTTGCCCTGCCCCCGCGTTGTTGATATGCCCTGGAAAAATTTAAATAAACCAGGAGCCAACAATGAAACTTGTTCTTTCTCTTCTTGTATCTGTATTTGCATCTTCAGCATTCGCCGCTAAATTGTCGGCAACTCAATTCACTTGCACGAGCAGCAAAGCCGGCCTTGTTGTTGTCACAACTCCGCAAGATTACTCTGTGCAAGTTTTTGATCTGCACGGCAACTTCCTTTACGAAAACAACAATGTTTATCCAACCTACTCTTACTCTGACGTTTTAAACCCAATGATCGTTGACGTAAAAATGATCGATAATGTGTCAGGCAAAACGGTCTTGTTGGTTTCATCGCAAGCAGCGAAAATCCAAGGCGAATTCAACGGTGACGACTCTTTTGTCTGCAAAGCTCGCTAAGAATCCTTGCTCTTAAGCAACTCTGGGGATGGCGAAGAAGGCTCTTCGCGTCCCCAAACGTCCTGACCCCACCCTGGGTTTTATCAAACGTCCACGGTTCAAGTTCCGTCGACTGTCTTACTGTGAGACATTTCATTTATTAATTTACGATTTTTACTTTAAAAAACTCGACTTAGGTCTTCAGTTTTTTGAAAACGCCGCCGAGAAGGACAGTGGACCATAGTATGGTTCCAAGGTTTGCAACAAGAATGACACCTGGAAAGGCACTTTATATGAAAGTCACCGAGGTCAAAGTTTTCCCCGTCAATGAAGACAGGCTTAAAGCCTACGTTTCCATCACATTAGATGGCTGCTTTGTGGTCCGTGACCTAAAGGTCATTCAGGGCACCAGCGGTCTTTTTGTGGCGATGCCATCGAAAAAGCGCAAAGACGGTCAATTCCGTGATATCGCGCATCCCCTAAACCAAGAAACCCGCGCCATGATCGAGGACTTGGTCTTTGAGGCCTATGAAAAAGAACTAAAATCCATGGGAGAAACCCTAGTAAATCTAAAACGCCAAAAAGCTCCTGGGAGTGATTATGGTGGTGGAGATGAATACTAAAGGTTCGGAGTACCCTGCTCACGCCAACTTAATTTTTCCCTGAGGAAACTTTAAGCTGCGGCGGCTTCACAACTCCCGTGGAACCCATTTTAGCAAGCCCGTCGGCAAACCCGGCGGGCTTTTTTGCGTCCACAGACGTCGACGCATGAAGTCTTAGATTGCATTTCACCCTCAAAATCCGTAAGTTAGCAATTCGAAAGTCTTCTTGCTGGGGTATCGTCAAGTTGGTAAGACAACAGATTTTGATTCTGTCATTCGCAGGTTCGAGTCCTGCTACCCCATCCATTTTCTTTTTTACTCAGTAACTTCAAATACTTACAAATAAAAATCTGCGATTTTTAGGCTTTGGCGTTGTCACTATTCTTGCACAAATACCTTAACTTTTAAGCATATTGTGTAAAATGCCGATATAGCATATAATACTTATAGTTTAAGCATTATATGCGGAGCGCTTATGGGACAGATCGCAGAGAAAAATCGAGAGCTCTTTGAAATAGCAGAAGCCCAGCAAGGGCTCTTCACTGCTAAACAGGCTGAGAGTGTTGGCTTCACCAACACCAATCACTCCTATCATGTTAAAGCTGGACACTGGGTTCGCGAAGGGCGCGGCCTTTATCGTCTTTCTCTTTTTCCTAAGAGCCCAGAAGAGCAAAAGGTGATGTATGCACTTTGGAGCCAAAATCGAGAAGGTAAAATTCAAGGCGTCTATTCTCATGAGACAGCGCTTGCTCACTACGAGCTCTCCGATGTGAATCCTTCAAAACTTAATATGACTGTTCCGAAGTCCTTTCGCCGAAACTCAAAAATTCCCAAAATCCTTAAACTTCACTTTGCCGAACTCACGAAAGATATGATTCTTGAAAGCCGTGGATTTCTCGTCACCAAACCCCAGCGAACCATAAGCGACATCATCATATGTGGTTGGATCCCCTTCGACATTATTCGCCAGGCGGTATTGGAGGCTCTCAGTAAAGGGCTCATGCAGAAGTGGGAAGTGGAAAGCATCTTTTCATCACTTCAAGTTTCAACAGAACTTCGCAAACAACTTAACAAACTTCTTAAGGAGATCCAGCGATGAAGTACACAACGGCTCTCTCTTTTCGAAAGGCAATTGAGGAACGGCTCTCAAATATTTCTAAGAGTGAAGGCATCGATATTCAAAGATTGCGTCGTGATGTTGCATTTGACCGGCTCTTGGTAAGACTTTTTGCAATGGCCTCGCCGCCTTGGGCCCTCAAGGGTGGCTATGCTATGCAACTTAGAACAGACAGCGCAAGAACCACAAAGGATGTCGATCTTGCGATGAAAGACGCAAAGCTATTCTCAAGCGATGCGAACAAACGAAATGAGGCGATACGCGCTTACCTAATTCAGCAGGCCGCTGTGGATTTGGGAGACT
>CAMLMF010000051.1 GCA_946480995.1 uncultured Bdellovibrio sp.
GTGTTCTTCTTCGTGGTACTAAAAAAGAAGACGTTGAACGTGGTCAAGTTTTGGCTAAGCCAGGTTCTGTTAAACCTCACAAAAAATTCAAAGCTGAGGCTTACATCCTTACTAAAGAAGAAGGCGGACGTCATACTCCATTCTTCAACGGTTACCGTCCTCAATTCTACTTCCGTACAACTGACGTAACAGGCGTTTGTACTTTGAAAGCTGGAACTGAAATGGTTATGCCTGGTGACCGCGTAGAATTGGCTGTTGAGTTGATCGCACCAATCGCTATGGAAAAAGAACTTCGCTTTGCGATCCGTGAAGGCGGTCGTACAGTTGGAGCCGGCGTAGTTATTGAAATTCTTGAATAGCAATAACGCACTGTAACTGTTTATAATCACCCGGGGGACTCCTTGACAAAAGGGTCCCCCTCGGTGTTTCTTGGCAGGTATTATTTTTTATGTTTTCGTGCAGGGGTGTAGCTCCAGTGGTAGAGCGAACGACTCCAAATCGTTAGGTCGTGGGTTCGAATCCCTCCGCCCCTGCCAAGTTGTTTCATCCTAGGAATGGGGAACTATGGAAAAAGCCAACTCAAAGATTCTGACTGTCAGCTTCGCACTTGCCGCTATCTTGATCGCTTTAACTACATCATTGCTTATCAAAGCCTTCGCAGGAGCCTTCGGGGTTGTTGCTAAAGCCGCAGATTCAGATGTGGTAAGACATGGATTGCCAATTGCTTTGGGACTTATCGTATTCGCAGTTTTGCAATTCAATCCACGCGTACTTGCTTGGGGTGAAGAAGTTGTGACTGAGGTTCGTAAAGTCGTATGGCCGTCGCGCAAAGACACGACAGCGATGACAATTGCATGTGTTGTGATGGTTCTAATTTCGAGCGTAATCATCAGCACATTCGACGTTGTATCAGGCTTTTTTATTAACTTTCTAATGAAATAAGGAACGGGCAGATGGATAAAAAGTGGTACATCGTTAACGTTCAAACGAGCTGTGAAAACACGGCTAAAAAAGCCATCGAAGAAAAGATCAAAACCAGCAAAATGGAAGAGCTTTTCGGCGAAATTCTTATTCCAGCTGAAAACGTTGTTGAGCTTGTAAAAGGTCAAAAACAGACAAAATCGCGTAAATTTTTCCCGGGTTATATCTTCGTTCAGATGTTTTTGAATGATGAAACTTGGCATTTGGTACGTAATTCGTCTAAAGTTACGGGCTTCGTAGGTGGGACTAAAACTCGTCCTCCGGAAGTGCCGGAAGCGGAAGTTCTTCGTGTAACTCAGCAAATGTCTGGGGTCTCTGAAAAACCGAAGCCTAAAGTTAAGTTCGCTGTGGGTGAAAATGTGACTGTTATTGACGGTCCATTCTCGAACTTCCAGGGAACAGTAGAAGATATTAACGAGGACAAAGCGAAGCTTAAAGTTCTTGTCAGCATCTTCGGTAGACCAACTCCAGTGGAATTGGACTATATTCAGGTTGAAAAAAATTAATTTAAGCGCTACATAGGGTGGCACTTAGAACAAAAACGGAACCTTTGGGGTTCCGTTTATTATTAACGAACACCTCTTGCAGGAGTGGGTCATGGCAAAAAAAGTTACAGGAATGATCAAGCTGCAAATACCGGCAGGGAAAGCTAATCCAGCTCCACCCGTTGGACCGGCACTTGGACAGCACGGGGTAAACATCATGGAATTCTGTAAGCAGTTCAACGCGCGTACGCAAGCGTTGGGTGATAGCATCATCCCTATCATCATCACTGTTTATCAGGACAGATCGTTTACTTTCATCACAAAAACACCACCGGTGTCTTCTTTGATCAAAAAGGCGTTGAAATTGGACTCAGGTTCAAAACAACCGCAAAAAGACAAAGTTGGCAAAATCAATAACGAACAAATCAAGCAAATCGCTACAACGAAATTGCCTGATTTGAACTGCTTAAAAGTAGAATCAGCAATGTCACAAGTTGCCGGTACTGCTAAGAGCATGGGCATCGACATCGCATAAGGGTGGTAAACAATGGCAGGTAAAAAATTCGAAGCAGCCTCTAAAAAGGTTGATTCAACAAAAAAATACTCTGTTGATGAAGCATTCAAACTTGTGGTGGCTTCTGCCCCTGCGAAGTTCGATGAATCTATCGACGTAGCATTGCGCTTGGGTATTGATCCAAAGCAATCTGACCAACAAGTACGTGGTGCGATCTCATTGCCTCACGGTCTTGGTAAAGACGTTAAAGTTGTTGTTTTCGCAAAAGGCCCGAAAGAGGCTGAAGCAAAAGCAGCAGGTGCAGACGTAGTTGGTTCTGATGACCTAGTAGCAAAAATTCAAGGTGGCTGGTTAGATTTCGATAAATGTATCGCGACTCCAGACATGATGGCGACTGTTTCTAAAGTTGCTAAGATCCTTGGGCCTCGTGGTTTAATGCCGAATCCAAAAATCGGTACTGTAACTATGAACGTTGGTGAAGCCGTAGCTGCCGAGAAAAAAGGTAAGCTTGATTTCCGCGTTGATAAAGCAGGTATCGTACATGCTGGTATCGGTAAGAAATCAATGGGCGATGCTAAACTTCGTGATAACTTCATGACCCTTTTGGGCGCGATCGTTAAAGCGAAACCAGCATCTTCTAAAGGTATCTACATTCGCACTATCAACGTAGCTTCGACTATGGGTCCTGGTGTGAAAATCGAACCAAATGCGGCAGCAGCTGCAGCTGGAATGACTACTTAGTTTTTTAATTCCCCTGGTGTAAATCAGGGGATTTTTAGTTTTTAAATTGCGATCAGAGACAGTAGGTTTCTTCTTGAAGATCTAATCCCGCGACTGTGTGGGGCCTACCGAGATAAGGCAAAAAGGTTTCTATAAAGCTCTGTGTAAACAGAGTCTCAAACGACCTCCAAACCGACTGATTCGCTCACACCCCTTCGCAAGAAGGGAAAGTCTAATGAAAGGAGGCTCACTTATGATCACTCGCGCAGATAAAGAGCAGGAGATTAAGCTAATCACGGAGAAATTCGGAAAGGCTAAAGGAGCTTTCATCGTCGACTTCAAAGGTATCAAAGTTGAGCAAGTAACAAGCTTGCGTAAAAAACTTCATGGTACTGAGTCTGAGATGAAAGTTGTCCGTAACACTCTTGCAAAAAGAGCGTTCAAAGATCACCCAGCTATTGAAAAAGCTTTTGCTAATTCAATGAAAGGTACTAACGCCATCGTATTCTCATACGGTGAAGTGAACGCTACTGCTAAAACACTTGCTGATTTTGCTAAGGACGTTGAAGTCCTGCAAATTAAATCAGGTGTAATGGATGGCGAAGCTTTGGATGACGCTAAAATTAAATTCTTGGCGACACTTCCGGGCAAAGACCAACTTCGCGCAATGTTCCTTGGTACACTATTGGGTGCAGGTTCTGCACTTGCTAGATGCTTAAATGCATACGCTGAGAAACTAGGCGGCGGAGCTGCTAGTACTGAAGAAGCTCCACAAGCATAGTGCTTGGGTTGCTGAAGTTTGAATTAATAAATTTATTTTTATCCTCTGGAGGATTTTAAAATGGCTCTAACTAACGATCAATTGATTGACGCGTTATCTCAAAAAACTGTTCTTGAGATCGCTGAACTTGTAAAAATGCTTGAAGAAAAATGGGGCGTTTCTGCTGCTGCTCCTGTAGCTGCTGCTGGCGCGGGCCCTGCTGCTGCTGTTGAAGAAAAAACTGCTTTTGACGTGATCCTTGTTGACGCTGGCGCCAACAAAATCAACGTTATTAAAGAAGTTCGTGGCTTGACTGGTCTTGGTCTTGCTGAAGCTAAAGCACTTGTTGAAGCTGGCGGAAAAGCAGTTAAAGAAGGCGCTACTAAAGAAGATGCAGAAAAAATCAAGAAAGCTCTTGAAGCTGCAGGCGCGAAAGTTACTGTTAAGTAGTTTTTGCTCTTTCTATGCAAATTCAGAAAAGCCTCTGGGAAACCGGGGGCTTTTTTTTGTTTCGGGCTCCTGCCCTCAACCCCTTCGGGGCTGTCGCGAAAAAATCCCTTCCTGGGATTTTTTTGTTCCCTTAGATATGTGCTATGCGCATCCGGCGCTCGCCGGCCTTGAATACCGCATCCTGCGGGGCCGGAGGTCTGAATTTAGTAAATACCCCACTCTTAGTTTCGGAGGCTCTCGGTTTTCGAATAAGGCAAAAAAAAGATCCGCGCTTTGCTGGATCTTTTTTCGTTTGATTGGTGGTTTTTTTAATTAACAGTTTGTGGTCGGTGTTTTTAGGGGATTGGGACCTGTGGGGCTTCTGCGGATGGTAGTGACAGTGTGAAGGTTGAGCCTTGGTTTTCGCCTTTGCTTTTTGCTGTGACTGTTCCGTGGTGGGCTTCGGCGAGGTGGCGGACGATGGCCAGTCCTAGTCCGAGGCCGCCATATTTTCTAACTGTTGAGCTGTCTGCTTGTTTGAAGGCCGTGAAAAGTTGTGGGAGCGCTTCTTCTTCAATGCCGACTCCTTGATCTTGAATTTCTAAATTTAGATTGGGGCCTTTTCGAAAAAGGCGGATTTTTACTTCTTGGTTTTCTGTCGAAAATTTGACGGCATTTTCTAGAAGGTTCGTAATCATCTGTTTTAATCTTTTGCTGTCACCGTAAACCGTGGAGTCATTAGTTTCGTTGTTAAAATTCATGCGAATGTTTTTTTGCCGTGTTGTGGGGCCAAGGTTTGCAATGCATTCATCGATCAAGCTTTTAAAATCGACCATTTGATTGTTAATGCGAACCCTGCCTGAAACCATCTGTGAAACATCCAAAAGATCTTCGATGATCGTTGTTTGGCGATGTGCATTTCGAAAAATAATTTCCGCGGCTTGGGCGATAGCGGGATCATCGCTTTCATTATCCAATAAAAGTTCAGACCAGCCGACAATTGAGTTAAGCGGTGTTCTTAGTTCGTGCGAAAGATTTGTTAAAAATTCGTTCTTCGCTTGGTTCGCCTTTTTTAAGTCGGCGATATTGTCTTCCAGGGTCTTGTAAAGATTTACATTTTCTAAAGCCACAGATGTTGTGTCAGCAAGAGCTTGCAACATTTCCATTTGGTCTTCGGAAGGGCGATGCTTTTTGCTCCAGTAAGTGCCAATGGCGCCAATGGGATTTTCTTTACGGATCGGAGTCATTGCAAGGCTGCGCACAAACGTAGGTTCGTACGCATCAATAGGAACTCGCTCGTCATTATAAATGTCTTCGATAATGACTCCTTGTTTGTGTTCCATGGCCCAGCCGCTGACGCATGTGTGTATTGGGAAGCGTTGGCCTTTCCATAAGGGGCTGATTGCGTCTTCATCTGCATAAAAACAAAACTCACCGTCGCGCAAAACAAAGGTCGCTCCGTCTGCATGAGCAATTTCGCGGGCTGCCGTGCGCACAAGGGTCATTACCTCCGCCAAAGTTTTTGCAGAGGATAAGGCCTGAATCACCTTAACAAGAGTTTTAGTTTGCGAGTTAAAAGTCATAGAGCCCCCACAGCTTACCATTATAACGCTAATTTTATTTATAGAAATTAAACTTAGTTTATATGCTAAAAGCCAGTTACGAATAGGATGCTGCTTTATGTTGGGCGACAAAGCGAAGGCGGATTGTAATTTATGTTGGACGCAAGCGACGGGGCGCAGAGCGTGGTTTTACCAAGCTCCGCCAAACTTAAAGGCCAGAGTGTCTTGGGGAAGTTCGCTGGCGCGATCCCATTTGATCTGTAAGTGATTGTATTCAACACCAAAGGAAAAACCTTTGCCGTAAGTACTTAGGCCGAGGGCATAGTATTGATGAACACCATTATCTTTGTAGGGCCCGAAGTTGCCGGCCGTGTTTGTCACGGCAGTTGAAACTTCATGGGATTCATAGATGTACGAGAAATACGGAACGATCCCTTGTGTTTTGTAACCCAGGCTGACTCCAGCCTGGGATGTTGTTACCTCTGATTTTGCGTGAACCCCCGACGAATTCGAAGTTTCAACGCTGCGGTTGTTGCTAAAGGCTCCATGTAAGCTTGCGACCCAAGTGTCAGCTTCTGCTCCGTGATTTAAGAATTGGTAGCGCAAGCCCAATAAATTGCTGTCCATAAATACTTCGGTCGCCTGAAATACGGCAAGGTGTGCGTCCAAGCCCAGTTGACTTAAATTCATAACTTCATTGCTGCCGTCGTTGAAAACCAAGGTTCTGTCGGGGGGATTTGAGGAGCTATTGCTAAGAATTGTCACCTTTGTTGGCGTAGAAAGTGAAATGTGGGCACTACCGCCCCATTGCTGATCTGCGACGATGGGCGTTGCGAAGTGCGCCGAGGGAAAGCGAATCGTGTGACCGCAGCCTATAGAAAAAAAACCTAAGAATATAGAAATAATAAGTATTTTCATACCTTAAGCCTAGCCAGCGGATTTCTGGTTGCCTAGTGGAAAGAGCTTTTTAAGGTCGCAAACTTTAGTAAAAATCGAAGGATCTGATGTAAAAATGTGGCGCTCTGCTGTTAGTGAGGGCTTTTGGGTTGAGTTGTTAGTAATCCACGTTCGAGTAAAAATAACGCATCGCAAGTATGGTGTTTTGAGCAAATTTTCCAAGCGTCCCACTCCTTCTGAAAACTCACCAAAGTTATTATAATCACTTGCTTTCCTTAAAACTTACGGTACTTTAGGTAGCTTATCTTTATTTAATGTGGGCCTTGGACTATTCCCCCCGAAGCGAATATCCGATTTTTCAAACTCTATTTCGTCGTGAAAAAAAATCGCGCGAAGTGCAGAGCATGGGAGAGTAAATTGGAAAGAACTCCAGTTACGGCTTCTAACATTCGAGTTAGAAAGTCTTTTGCAAAAAACAAGCAAGTCATTGATATCCCAAATCTGATTGAATTGCAGAAATCTTCTTACGAAGCTTTCATTCAAAAAGATATGGATCCAGATCGCCGTGGCGAAGCTGGTCTTAATGGCGTTTTCAAATCTGTATTCCCAATTACAGATTTCAACAACACAGCCAACCTTGAGTTTGTCTCTTACACTCTCGAGCCAGCTAAGTACGATGTCGACGAATGCCGTCAACGTGGTATGACTTTCGCTGCGCCTATCAAGGTGACTCTTCGTCTGATCGTATTCGATGTTGACGAAGAAACTGAAGCACGTTCAATCCGCGACGTGAAAGAACAAGAAGTTTATTTGGGCGAAATCCCATTGATGACTGCGAACGGTTCTTTCATCATCAACGGTACAGAGCGCGTTGTTGTTTCTCAGTTGCACAGATCTCCGGGCGTATTCTTTGACCACGATGGTGGTAAGAACAATGCTTCTGGTAAATTGATCTACTCTGCACGTGTGATTCCTTACCGTGGTTCTTGGTTGGATGCTGAATTCGATCAAAAAGATTTGATCCACGTACGTATCGATCGCCGTCGTAAATTCCCTGTAACAATCCTTTTGAAGGCGCTTGGTTACAATGCAGAACAATTGCTTGAATACTTCTACGATCTTGATGAAGTTTATGCTCGCGGCGGAAAACTTTTCCGTAAACTTGATATCGAAAGAATGTCAGGTCAAAGAGCACTTGCTGATATCGTAGATCCTAAATCGGGTGAGGCGCTTGTAAAAGCAGGTCGTCGTATCACTCGTGCGATCGTTAAAAAAATTAAAGATCTTAACATCACTGAGCTTGAAGTTGAACCAAACGACCTTGAAGGTAAAGTTTTGGCGAAGCCTCTTATCGATGAATCTACTGGGGAAATCATTGCTGACGCCAATGCAGAATTAAATGCGGCGATCATCAAAAGAGCTCTCGATGCAGGCATCGAAAGCTTCTTCATGATCTTCTTCGACGGTTTGACTGTTGGTCCTTACCTTCGCAACACGTTGTTGGTTGATAAAGTAACTAACAAAGAAGAATCATTGATTGAAATCTACAAACGCCTTCGTCCTGGTGAGCCTCCAACTTTGGAAGCAGCTACGACATTCTTCGGTCGTTTGTTCTTCGATCCAGAAACTTATGACTTATCTGAAGTTGGTCGTATCAAGATCAATCACAGATTCGGCATTTCTATGGACGAGTGCCCACCATCGCACAGAACACTGACTCATAAAGATATCTTGAGCACTATTAAAACTTTGATCGACCTAAAAAACGGTCGCGGCGTTATCGATGATATCGATCACTTGGGTAATCGTCGTGTTCGTTCAGTAGGTGAGTTGCTTGAGAATCAATACCGTATCGGTCTAGTTCGTATGGAGCGCGCGATTCGTGAGCGTATGTCTCTTCAAGACGTTGAGACAATGATGCCGCACGATCTAGTGAATGCTAAACCAGTGAATGCAGTTGTAAAAGAATTCTTCGGATCTTCACAATTGTCTCAGTTCATGGACCAAACAAATCCGTTGTCAGAGATCACGCACAAACGTCGTTTGTCTGCTCTTGGACCCGGCGGTTTGACTCGTGATCGCGCTGGTTTCGAAGTACGTGACGTACATCCAACGCATTACGGTCGTATCTGTCCAATTGAAACTCCAGAGGGACCAAACATCGGTTTGATCGCATCTTTGGCGACATACGCACGTATCAACAACTATGGTTTCATTGAGACTCCATACCGTAAAGTTGATCAAGGCAGTGTTTCTAAAGACATCAACTACTTATCTGCTCTTGAAGAGGCGGGTCACCACATTGCTCCGGCAGCACGTGACGAAGCTGGAAACAAAGCGATTCAAACGGCTACGACGATCACTCGTCGTGACGGTGAGTACGAAATCGTAGATAAAGACAAAGTTGCTTTGATGGACGTTTCTCCATCACAACTAGTTTCTATCGCGGCGTCTTTGATTCCGTTCCTAGAGCATGACGATGCCAATCGTGCCCTGATGGGTTCGAACATGCAACGTCAAGCGGTTCCATTATTGCGTTCACGCGCGCCACTTGTTGGTACAGGCGTTGAGCGCTTGGTTGCACGTGACTCTGGTACATCGGTCGTTGCACAAAACGACGGTATCGTTGAAGAAGTCGATGCATCTCGTATCGTAGTTCGTCGCTTTGCAAAAGGCGGAGAACTTGGTGCGAACGTAGACATCTACAATTTGACGAAGTACCAACGTACAAATCAAAATACATGCTTCAATCAAAAACCAATCGTAACTGTTGGTGACAAGGTTTCAAAAAGCGACATCATCGCTGACGGACCTTCAACTGAGCTTGGCGAGTTGGCATTGGGACAAAACATCCTCGTGGCTTTCACTCCTTGGCAAGGTTACAACTTCGAGGATTCGATCCTTATTTCTGAGCGTTTGTTGAAAGACGACGTTTACACATCTATCCACATCGAAGAGTTCGAGTGCGTAGCGCGTGACACGAAATTAGGTAAAGAAGAGATCACTCGCGATATCGCTAACGTAGGTGAAGAGGCTCTTAAAGACCTCGACAGCTCTGGTATCATCCGCGTGGGCGCGGAAGTTCGTCCAGGCTTCATCCTAGTTGGTAAAGTAACACCAAAAGGTGAAACTCAATTGTCTCCTGAAGAAAAACTTTTGCGCGCGATCTTCGGTGAAAAAGCCGGCGACGTTCGTGATACCTCGCTTCGTGCGCCATCAGGCGTTTACGGAACAGTTATCGACGCACAAGTTTACTCTCGTGAAGGCGCAGACCGCGATGAGCGTTTGTCTTTAATCATCGAAGAGAAAAAGCGTAAACTTGAAAAAGACTTGGCTGTAGAGCAAAACGTTATCAAAAATAACGCGATCTCTAAACTTCGTGACATCTTAGTGGGTAAAATCACTACAGGCGTTCTATTAAACGAAGACGGAAGCCAAAAACTTTTGAACAAAGGTCAAGAGATCACAGAGGCGGATCTAGAAACAGTTCCATTCGAATTGTTGAACTACATCCCACTTGATTCTGATCTAGAGTTCCAAGTGAACAAAATCATCGACAATGCTCGTAACCAACTTGACGCTGTTAAATTGGTATTCAACGAGAAGATCGATCGCCTTCGTAAAGGTGACGAGCTTCCTCCAGGCGTTATCAAAATGGTTAAAGTTTACGTCGCTATTAAACGTAAAATGCAAGTCGGTGACAAATTCGCCGGCCGCCACGGAAATAAAGGTGTCGTTTCTAAAGTATTACCTGCGGAAGACATGCCTTACCTAGCGGACGGTTCACCGGTTGACATGGTTCTGAATCCACTGGGCGTTCCTTCTCGTATGAACATCGGGCAAATTCTCGAGGTGCATTTGGGTTGGGCT